>NZ_JBNUPL010000001.1:0-236782 GCF_050409445.1 Facklamia sp. P13055 | reverse complement strand
AAAGTAAAAAATAGAGTTGAGGCCTTCGGCCATCAACCCTATAAATTATAGAACCATTATTTTCCAAAGAAAAATATGATAACTTGGAGTCATCAGCACATATAAAATTGTATCCTTATTTATTTATTAGTATACCATATTTAAACAAAAAAGTCATCCCCATTTATCATATCTTTAATCAATCAACATCGCTTTTTTCTGCAAATAGGATAAAAAGCAATCTTCTAAACTCCGTCCGTTGTTTGCATAGTTGCATTTTACAACTACATTGCCGACTTTCATAAAATACATAGAAATTGGATCTATGCAGTTTCTATTTCTTATATCTTCAATATCAGGGACTATATTTTTATCTATATCTTCCACTGACATATTTTTATATCTTGTTAATTCTTCTGTATTCATTAGAAAACTCCTTTCTCTATTGTTTTCTCTAATTAAGTTTCATGACATTGGTAGGTGCTTGGCAGCAACATAGGAATCTCACCTCCGCCCCTTGTTTAGACGAGCCGGCTTAAACTATTGAAGTATCATTATCACTACTTGTATCAACGAACAGATTGCCTCTTCTGTTTTTTATGTATTCCTATTTATCGCTCTTTTTCTTTTATCCTTGGCACTTGCCAGTATTCATTTAAACCGACTTAGTCAGCAGAAAAGTCTTGGCGTAGGTCATAATTCTCCACAAATAGATAAAGTCCTACCTTGGTCTATTCAATTGTCAATGTTCAAATATATAGGGAGCTTTTCTTTGTATTTTCCTATTTGCTATAAAAGGTCTTTCTCTTTACCAATGAAAATATAAGAGGTCAAACTCCCCTTCACTTTATATAAGGAAAATTTGACCCCTTTGGTTACCGAAACTCTAAATTTCTTTAATGAATTTCTTTAGCTTTTCAAGAATTTTGTTTCTTCTCTTGATTAAAGCCGGATGTGTAATACTTTTGAGCTTTGCTACTGAACGAACAGTTTCGTCATTAAAATATAATCTTTCAATAATATCCCTTTCTTCATCACTGAGTCTTGATATAGCATTTCTGAGAGCTTCAATCATCATTTGTGTTTCCACAATCTTGTCTACATCAACACTTTCATCAACAATATTATCTACAAAATGTCCGTCATGATCCAATGATGAAAAAGTGGTTTTTCTTGTCCACCTGCTCTAAATACTTTTCGTGTTCTTTTTCTCGCCAGTAGACTTTATATATCTGCTCGCTGACGCTAACCTTTTGTCCGTTGATATAAAGGTAATATTTTTTTGGCATATATGCTTCCTCCATTTCTTTTTTGTCTGCGTTTTTAGACAAAAAAGGAGGACTCCTGCACATAGGCATAAGAAGTCCTCTGAAATGAAAGAAATTAATTTCTTTGATGTATTTAGTTGTTATTTTTTGATAATTGACTATTTCAAAAAGGTAAATTATTTTTTTCTTTAAAGATACTGAATCTAAACTTACCCATAGCCATTCTCCCTTTATTATATAGAAGTCAAATTGTCATATTTTTAATCCTTCCTTATTTAAGTTAAATCAACAGATAAAAATAATTATAAATCCATTTCTTTTTTTAATTGTTTATTTGCAAATAAAAAACTAATTAAAGATAGTGCAGAAAGCAATATAGTAGAAATGCCTACTTCAGTTACATTAAATACTCCAGTAAACATAATTGTACGTATACTGTTGATAACATGAGTAAATGGATTTAAGTTAATAATTACTTTCAATATGCCGCTAATTTTATCAATCGGAAATAATGCAGAACTCAGGAAAAATATTGGCAATACGATTGCATTCATAACCGTTTCATACATCATCTCATTAGGAAGTATTAAACTTATTCCATAAGCAACTGAAGCCATAAAAAATGCAGTTAAAAATACTAATAATATGATAATAAAACTATTTGTTATTCCATTAAAAACGCTTACTGAAAACAGCAAACTTATAATAAACATAATGCTTACTTCAAAGAAAGTACATAATATCGCTTCCAGCACCTGTCCCAAAACTATAGTACTTCTTTTTATTGGAGCTATAAGAACACGATAAAAGCTGCCCTCTGTTTTCATCATATAATTCATAATCCCACTACTACTACAAGTCGAAAAACTCACAAGTATTATTAATCCCGGCAAAATAAATGCAGTATAATTTTGAATACCTGTTCCTTGCATAGCTTGTCTTGCAACCGTACTATAAAGAATAAGCCATAAAACTGGTTGCAAAATAGTAATTACAATTGTAAATGAATTATGATACCTCCATTTCATGTTCTTTTGTAATATCGTAAAAACACCCATTTTACAGTTCACCTTCTTTCCGTTAATCTTAAAAACACATCTTCTAATGTTGGCTCTATAATTTCAATTCCTTGAAATTTGATTTTTTGATCTAATAAAAACCTATTTATTCTAAGTAAATCTTCATTGCTATTATGAGTACCAACCGAAACAGAACGATTCTGTACTGTGCAGATTTCTTTTGAAAATTGTTTTTTTAATATTGGGATATTTTCTTTTGCTTGATTTTTATCCTTAAATAGTATCTTGATAGCTTCTTTTTTAATAAATTCTCTAAGTTCAAATGGTGTACCCTGAATAACTTCTTTTCCATTTTTCATAATACAAATTGTATTACTAAGATGGTCTGCTTCCTCTAAATAATGTGTTGTCAAAAAAATGGTTGTTCCAAAATCATCACGTATTTTTCCCACAATCTTCCACATAGCCATACGAGATTGTATATCCATACCAACAGTTGGCTCATCTAAAAATAATATTTTGGGATTAGATATCATATTCAAAGCTATATCTAAACGACGCTTTATACCTCCAGAATATGAAGATACAGGATACTTTAAGTATTGATTTAACTCAAAAGCATTTATCAGTTTATGCATTCTTTTTACAGCTTCATCATGTGATATTTTATATAATTTAGCTTGAAAAAGCATATTCTCTTCTAACGATAAATACGTGTCGATTGAAGTTCTCTGTGAAACACAAGCAATATCATATCTAATTTTTTCAGATCCAGTTTTAATATCATTGCCCAAAATCTTTATACTGCCACTATCTAATTTCAAATAAGTCGTTAAAATATTGATAAGTGTTGATTTGCCCGCTCCATTTTGACCTAAAAGAGAAAATATTTCTCCAGTTTTTACACAAAGATTTAATCTGTCTAATGCTTTAACTCCATTCTTGTATGCTTTTTCCACATTTGATACTTCAATAGCAAACATTTTATTCCCCCTTTATTGGGAACTGAATTTCCGTTATATATTTTTCCGGATTTCCCTTAAAAACCATCCCCGGACCTTTAATAAATAATTCTCTAAATGGAGGAGAAATCTCTAATACATTTTCTTTTGAGTACCTATCAATTGCTTCATAAGCTTTATATAAAGTCTCATATGTTCCTATATGTGTAACACACACCGCCTTTATTCTTGGCAAAATCTTTACTTCAATGCCATTTCCAATTGGCTCCTCATTAGTAGGAACACATAGTTCAATGTCCCCAACTTTTGTTTCAGAATTCATAGTAATATAATTAAAAAATGGAGAACCACTTGTTTTTCCATGTATAGATTTAAATACTTTTGGAAATACCTTGCTTGCATCTGTAACAATGCCTCTATATTTCATATAAGCAACTCTTACAGGATCAATATCTTTAATTTCAATTTGATAATCCATAAAAATTTATTCCTCCTCTTCTTTTATTGCAATCCACACTTCAGAATGACCTATCACTGGTTTTTTATCATAAATAGGATAAACTTCAATATCAGGTAACCCCGCATATTCATAACCTGAAAACGGCAACCATTCTGTATAAAATCGTCTAAATATACTCTGTACATTTTCTTTTAAGTAACCATCATTTTCAAAAACAACCCAAGTGCTTTCAGGAATTTCATATTCAAACATTCCTTCAGGAACTACTTCATTACTTGCAGAAGCGATACAATAAAATATATCCTGAGGATTTCTGTATATACTAACACCTAATATCCCTTTAGGATTTTCATTAGATAAATTACATATTGTTTTAAATTCTTCCGTCAATAAAATCCTATCCCAAAATTTAGGTATGGATTTTAAATTTAATTCCATATCATCACTTAAAGCAGTTTTCACTCCAACAATACGCATTGCCGGTTTCTTTTCAATACGATATAACATAGCATTCCCTCCTATCACATTTATCGAAAGCTTTAAAGCTGGATAAGCATTTAATTCACTACCAATATTTTAGCTACAAAAGGAGCAATTCCATGAACACTTTGAAAAGCACGATTAAATGCAGTTGGAGAAGAATAGCCATATTTAAGTGCGACATCTATAACCTTTTGATTTGTTCTTTGTAACTCAAATGCAGCTTGTGTCATTCTTCTTCTACGAATATATTCAGACAAAGAAATGCCTGTTACATAAGAAAAAATTCTTTGAAAATAGTATGTGGAACAACAAGCAATACGTACCACTTCATCATATGAAATTTCTTCTTCTAAATTGTCCTCTATATAGGCTATAGCATTACTTAAATTTTCTAACCATTTCACACTTATCCCTCCTTTGAAAATAGAATACATTAACTTGAAATTATATTCCTCGCTTTTTATGTTATATTCTGTAAACTACTTTATCTGAATAAAAATTTTAAAGCAATGAATTAAAATTCCATTTTTGTGATATAATATCTGAAAAGAACTATATAAAAGCTTAATGCCTGCTATCTAATTCATTCTTTTGTAGCAAGCACAGTAAGTGTACGGACACTTACGGAAAAATTGATGAAGCAGCCCTTTGGGATCTGCTTCTTTTTTTATCAATTTTTAGCTTGTTAGGGAGAACCCTAAGACCCCAAAATACATCGAAAGGAGAAATAATTTATGGCAAATAGAATACGAAATGAAAGACTTGAAATTAAATTAACCAAAGAAGAAAAGGCTCTTTTTGAAGAGAAAAGAAAACTTGCGAAATGCAGAAATATGAGCCATTTTATCCGTAAATGCGTTTTAGAAAAAGAAATTTATCAAGTGGATTTAGAACCTTTTAGAGATTTACAAGGTTTACTTTCCAACGCTACAAACAATATCAATCAAATTGCAAAGCGTGTAAATTCCACTGGCGTAATCTATAAGGACGATATAAATGATATGAAAAAGCAGATTGAACATTTCTCAAAAGAGCTTTGGCAAATACATTCACTACTTCTTAACAGAACTTCTGGAGGTGATTAAATTTTATGGCTATTATTAAAATACATCCTATAAAATCAACACTTAATCTTGCCATATCATATACTGTAAATGGAGAAAAAACAGATGAACAAATATTGGTAAGCACTTATAAATGTCATCAAGAAACTGCTCATACTCAGTTTCTAAAAACCCGAAATGATGCAGGAACAAATGGAACTGTTCTTGCAAGACACCTTATTCAATCCTTTTTACCGGGAGAAACAAGTCCTGAAATAGCACACCAAATCGGTCTTGAACTGTGCAAAAAGATACTGAAAAATGAATACGAATTTGTCTTATCTACTCACATAGATAAAGGGCATATCCACAACCATATCATCTTTAATAATGTAAATATGGTAACTGGCAAGTGCTACCAATCCAACAAGAAAAGCTATCATAAAATTAGGTATCAAAGTGATAAGCTATGTAAAGAAAACAACCTATCTGTGATTGATGAGTTTTACGAAAGCTATAAGAGAAAGTATAAAGTAAATGGCAAGTCATGGTATGAAAATGAACAGGCAAAGAAAGGGATTTCTTGGAAAAGTAGACTTCAATTTGATATTGACCGCATAATAAAGCAGTCTAAAGATTGGGAAGAATTTCTAAAGAAAATGGCGAAACTTGGCTATGAAATCAAACATGGAAAACACATAGCTTTTAAGCCAAAAGATAAGCAAAGATTTACAAGAGCTAAGACGATTGGTGAAAATTACACTGAAGAAAGACTAAAAGAACGCATAGCTGAAAAAGAATCCATTAAGACTGTGAAAGTTAAAAAACGAATCGGAAATATCATCAACATGAATACTAATGCCAAAGTGAAAGAGAGCAAAGGTTATGAGTATTGGGCAACCAAACATAACTTAAACACAATGGCTGAGTCCGTTATTTTCATAAGAGAACATGGCATTAAATCCATTAAACAACTTGATGAATTCATTCAAAAAAGTGCTGAAGAAAGACAGAGCTTACAAGATAAAATTAAAGAAATTGACAAGAATATGCAACTGCTTTCTGATACTATGGAGCAAGTTCATGCTGTTAAAAAGTATCGAGCCTACTATAAAGAATATAAGGTAAATCCGTCTGACAAGGCATTTTTTGAGGAGCATAAGGCTGAAATCACACGCTACGAAACAGATCTTGCAAAACTTAAAAAGTCCTATTCAAAGTTACCAAATTCAAAGGATATTTTAGATAGACTTGACAAACTGCAAGAAAAAAAGAATACCCTAATGCAAGAGTATTCTTCTTCAAAAACTACAATGGACGAGCTTTACCAAATACGAAAAAACTATGGTATTTATATGGGTAAGGAGATGGAGAGATAGCCATCTCCTCTATTCAATCGAAGAAATATCCATAACATTTTCTTCACCAAAAAAATCTTTTGCTTTCCCCAATATGTCAGAATCATTAGTAGGCATATATATTATTAAATTCTTTTTTGCTCTCGTTATACATACATAAAATAATTTTTTCGTTCTTAGTTGAACATTAGAATTTGAAGACCCCTTTCCAAATAATGTATTAAAATCGTATTTATTCCAATCAGACTCTAATACAAGAAGTACATTGTCATATTCACTACCCTTAACACTATGCTGAGTACAAATTGGTGAAAATTCTTTTAAATATAAAACACTTTTTCTATATTGATTAAATGTTATCTTTTTTATTCTCTCCCATAAATAAAATCCTTTATTTAAAATATAATCACTGAATAATTCATCTTCTTTGAGTAACCCTTTTACTTCCGCAAATTTTAAAATATCTTCTATCGTTTTATTATCTTCACTTACAAGATAATCAATTGCTTGCTTAAGACAAATCTTATCATTCCTATTACGAATAGAAAATTTTGTTATTCGTAAAAAATCATTAAATTTATTAGCCTCATATAATTCGATAATCTCCTCTAATATATCTAATCTTCGTAAAATCCTATCTCTATAAGAATTAGCTTCATATCTACCACTCATCCCATTTAATTTATATGACATAAGTGATTCCTTAGTAACTCTACATTTTTCGTAAGCTTCTTTCCATGGCATATCTTTTAAAACACTGTATATTGACTGATAAATTTCATCTCCGTTAATTTGATCCAACAGCTCTACTTTTTTATATGTCGGTTTTACCTCTAACGCCAATTCTCCCAAAGTCTTATCACTATCTAAATTTCCCTTATCAATTTTTTCCTTTATCTTGCTTATAAGCGTAATTATCAAATCAGCATTATATAGATCATATAAGCCTTTAAATCCAGCCATTTCAGCATTATATTTATGAGTCAACCTTAACTCTTTTGTTTGTTTTCCATCCAAGAAATTCCAAGATTCAAAAATACTCTTTTCCTTTATGCTTATAAAATCATCTGTTTCATTTCCATATAAAAATTTAATACTGCCTTCTTTAATAGTTCCATTCTCCATATTAGGTGCATTTATATCTTCTGAAGGTTCTTGTATAATACCATCATCTCTAAATTTATTGGCTACTTCAATTACAACTCTTGGATTTCTTCGGTTTTGAGTTTTTACTATTTTAGTTAAACTATATTGATTTAAATTACCAACTCCGTTGTCATATATAGATTGCATTGAATCTCCAAAAAAACCAATTACATTTTTCTTACTGCTTTGTTTAAGATGTTCTAATAATATATCAGCAACTAAAAGACTTGTGTCTTGATATTCATCAACAAAAATGCAGTCTGCAATATCCTTCAAAATGTCTGCTATTTTTTTGTATTTCTCAAACATTTTCTCTGCAACAATCAAAATGTGATCATGGCTAATTTTAATTCTGTTTTCATCATTTGGGGTTACAGAATAATACTCGTCATAATCCACATAAAGATTTTTGAAGTAATCTTTAGAAATTAAATCCTCAGAAAAATCTTTCGGCTTTTTAAAGTTCTTTTCATCTTCATCATTAATAAGTTCTACTAAAACATCCTTAATTTCATTTTGATATTTTCTGATAAGATCCCATATAAACTCATGGATTGTTGAAACCCAAATATTCTCATTTTCTATTCTTGATAAAATTTCTGCAACTGCATTATTTGTATATGTAATGCATACTATCTTAATATCTGGTAATTCTTCTGTGAGTGCATTTATTAATGAAATTAAGGAGTATGTTTTTCCACTCCCAGCTCCACCTTCTAAAATGAAATTTTCACCATTTTTTATACATTGAAGAGCTTCTAAAACTTCCTTTTCTAAAGTTACTGTATCCATAATAAACCCTCCTCAATATAATGTGGAACTGTCCATTTTTCATCCTCATTACCATCTTCTTTATCGAAATATAATAAACTTGATGCAAATGCTGACTTTTTTTTAACATTATTTAATGCAAATTTATAATAATCGCCACTTTCTATTTCATCAGCTGCAAAGTCTTTTAAAGCTCCATATTGATAAAACCCTTCTTTGTTTTTTAATATAAAGTCTTTATTTAATGCTATAAATGCATCTTCAAAACTACTCGCTTGATACTCACCATCAGATTCTGGTATTTGATAGGCTATTCTCATATTATCTTTAATTTTATCCTCAGCATTTTTCCCTACAAGTTCCTTAAATTGATTATTCGATGAATCAATTCCGGTATCTTTAAAAAATTCTTTTATTGATGCATTACTTGTATGTGTTCCCTCATCGGGGTGACAACTCGTATATACAGTTCTTTCTTTTCCATTTTTATCTATTTTCTTTTCAGATTTTACAGAGTCAATATCCGTAACAAACAAAACTTTTGTTCCTAAAAAGGAAAATAAAGGTATAAATATATGAGAATGCGCTCCAACTTCTATTATAGAAATGTTCTGTGATAATAGTGGAATAAGATCTGCTTTTGGCTTTTCTTTATTATCAATTTTATGCATCATCATTGGCATTAAAATTCGTTCGGTATCTCCTTCTATACAAATAGCTTTATCAGCAAAGAAAAGTTCACTTCTATTCATTGTCAGATATTGTTTTACAAACTTAAATCCTTTCTGTTCATCTCCACCATACTCTTCTTTTAAAGAATTAAAACTCTTAGCTATAACCATATTCTCGCTCTTCTTTAAATATATAATGTCATCAAAGTTACATTCAGAAACTATATGTGATGAATGCGAAGTGATTAAAATCTGCAACTGTTTATTCTTGTCTTCCAACAACTTTTTTCTATGTGCTTTAATATGAGATTTAATATTCCTTATAAATATATACTGTAACTGAGGGTGTGTATGTGCTTCCGGCTCTTCAATATATAAAAGATTTATATCTGCCGGTTGTTCAAATAATTCCTGTATCTTGGTTTCAATCTCAAACAAAATACCAATTAAATTCAAATACCCCAATCCATTATAAGTTTCTGGAAGTGAACTATCTCCCCCTTGTCTATAACTTAAATTTGTATTATCTGACAATAAATTTTTCTCTGAAATAGATGACTCTATTGCTATATCAATTCCATTTTCTGCACCACCATAAGTTTTTATAACATCTATAACACCACTAAAGATACCATCAATAGATTCTCCACTTTCACTTTTTTCTCCATTGTAAATCTTGTATAACTCTTTATCAGCTTCCTCCAATTTTTCTTCAAGTCTTGTAAATACCAACTCGCTTTCATTTTTAGCAGCTTTATAAGAACTAAAATATTTACCTGTTAAACTTGACAAAACATGATTACGATCATCATTAGAAACTGCTCTATCAGCTCTTATTCCTGCCACTTTAATTACTTTTTGAATATCCTTATTATCAATTTCTTCTGATCTATTTTGTGTTATTTGATTTAAGACAACATCAAATTCCCTTGAATATTTTTTAGTTTCAAAAAAATTTGAAAAATTCTTACTGATAAATTTAGAAAATGACATGAAATCTTTAAGATTCTTTTCGTTAATGATATCTTTTAATTCCATAATTCTCTTTATAGGTATTAATGAAATAAATTCTAAAACTATAATATTATTATCTGGATTCAAATCCATCATAAATTTTTGGATATTTGCATATGAATCATTATCATCATACTCAATAAATAATTGCAAATTAATAGCCTCTAATGATGTAGCTTTCTCTTGCTCAGATATATCGAAATCAACTATTTTTTCATAGAGTTCTTTCTGACATTCCAAATTTATATCTTCCCACATTACTTTAGATGAATTTAACATCTTATCCAAAATAATAAGAGCTGATGTTTTTCCGCAATTATTTTTACCTATAACTAATGACAATTCATCTTTAAAATCTAATTCAAAATTTTTTAATAACCTAAAGTTTTTCACTTTCATCTTTTTTAAAATCATTTTTCATTCTCCTTTTTAATTATTGCTTTATACACTCAACTATTTCCTCAATATCACAATCCAAAGCATTGCAAATTCTAAGCAAAACATCCGTAGTTACATTTTGCCCATTCTTCATTTTGTAAAATGTACTTTTACTTACTTTTGCTTTTTCCATAAGTTCATTGTTTGTCATATCTAAATCAATGAGTTTTTTGAACAATCTTTTATAACTAAAAGCCCTCATTTTTATCCTCCGTTCAAGAAAACTATATTTAGTATATTATACCACAAAATATACTTTTTTCATAAATATATTCTCTTTAATCGAACTCTCACAAATAAAAAAAGAGCCGGTGCAGCCCTAAGACCACACCGACCATAAATTTATCTCTCAACTTCTTTGTTTGCTTCTTTCTTTTCTTTTGGCTTTTCCTTATCTTCCGCCTGATATTTCTTAATAGTTCCAAGTATAGATTCTTTCTTTTCTTCTTGTCCTTTCATTTGTTCCTTTGCCTTTAACAGTTTTGAAAAAAGTATCCTAATATTACTATGCTCCTTACCGTTATCATCAATGGAAGTTCTGACTTGTCCAAATAGCTTAACAAAATCTCCTTGCTTAAAGTCCTTTGGAATATCACTTTTTTCTCCATAAGCGGAGCAATTATGATACACCTTATTTCCCACATCATCTTTGGATACTACGGAGAAATTTGCCACCTTAAAGGCTTCTCCGTTCTTATTTTCCCTTTCGACTACATCTACCTCTCCAACAATATTTCCAACTATATTGATAAGATTATCCTTTTCTTCCTGAACATAAGGCAGGTCTTTTATCTGCCCCTGTTCCCTTAAATCCTCAATCATATAGTCAAATTCTTCATGCAGTAAATTTATTGTGTCATTGTCCATATAATCATCATAGAGCTTATCCAAAGCACTTTCATCGTTAATGCCTTTTTCCATGCTGATAACAGCCTTAACAAAATCCTTATGATTATCCTTTACCATATCTTCTATTTTATCTCTTATTTCTTTGTAATCCATATTTTTTCTCCTTTCATTACAAAAGGGAGCGTATCGCTCCCTTATCTTGCATATTGTTCATATTGTGTATCTTTAGATTCTTGCCTTTTTTCATTTTTTTCTTGTTTTTGAAATTCTCTTATCTGCCCTAAAATAGATGGCTTATCCTCTGATTTTCCTATGGTTTTTTCTTTGGTTTCTTCTTTGCTATGAAGATTGTCCTCCACATCATAGGTTGACTCAAAATAATCACTGTCCTTAAAGTCATTGTCATATCTATCAGGAATACCATCATTATCCATATCTTTAGAAAGTGGATCATAGAAGTTACCATCATCGTCAATTTCAAGTCCTGTTGCTGCTTTTAAATCTTCCGAATCCATATAAACTAAATCGCTAAAAGAGGACATTTCTATTTCATTTTTCATGTTTCTTGGAGCTTCATTTTCTCCTTTATCCTCATAATCAAAGCTCTCAGTTTTAATTGGTGTATCATCAATGTACTGTGTCCATGTTTTCTCCTCTAAATCAAGTTCATACTGAATGCCATGTCTTTCATCCGGTGTATTGGTATAGGCAATCCCTATATGCTTTAAATCAGGGTATAGTGTATCAAACTCATCATAGCTATGATTTTCTTCGTACTCCCTGTTACAGAAGTCAATAATCGCTCTTTTTACATCTTCTACAAGAGGATTATCATTTCTATCTTCTTCTACTTCTCCCATATCAAGGAGCTTATTTAGTTCTGCGAGTCTTAGCACCTTAGTTTTCAGCTCATCTGCTTTTTCAAAAGGCTTTTTTAATTCTTCTTTGGCATTTTCCAGTTGTTCCTTTGTGCTGATAAGTTTTTCCTCTAATCTTTTCAGTTTTTCAGGCATTTTCTCAAGAGCGTTATCCAGTCTTGTAATATTTCCGTCCGCACTTGTTCCAAGCTCTCCTGAATGCTTTGCAGAACCATTTAAGCTAAAGGTATGCTCATTAGTAAAGAAGTTATAACTCACCTCTAAGTCCATATTTCTATACTTGCCTATCACCTTGCTTTCATTGATTTTAACCTTTGAAATTGCTTCAAGTAGCCTTTCCCCGGCTAATTTCTTATCGGTAATCTTCTCTCCTAAAATTGTAATAGAAGTAAACTTTTCCTCTCCTTCCGCTTTAGGCTCTACATCGGATATATCTTTCTTAACAGCTTCAATGAGCTTTTCCGTTCTTGCAATTTCTTCAGGATAATTTTTTGCTACCTTATCCTCTAATCTATAACGATTGGACTTATAGTTTGCTTCCAGCATTTTGAGTTTTGTAACCTCGTTATCCAAGTCCATCTTTTCTTTGATTTTGGGATCTCCCGTAGCCAACGCCTTTATTTCTGCATAATTTAAACTGCTTTCGTCTACATCTTCCGCCACACGAACAGGAGTCTTGGAAGTAATTATCTGTGAAATGAACTTCTGCTTGTTTTCTATGGTCTGCCATAAATAGGCATCAAAGGTATTCTCTGTAACATAACGATAGATATTTACTTTCTCATTTTCGTTACCCTGACGAACAATTCTACCTGCTCTTTGCTCTAAGTCAGCAGGACGGTCGAGTAGGTCAGGGATATTACTATCCCTTTCCCCTCTAAGAACCGTGCATGAGAGTTTCCCCTCACACGGCTCAAGCAATTCAAAACATCTGCCAATACAGATGTCGGCTAGTCAACTAACGATTTTGTTTGTAGCATTTATCGTGTACAAGATAACGGACTATTTGCCCATTTTCTCTTTGTTCTCGTACGTTCCATTGAGTGTCAGCAGTTATCTTCTCATTGCAAAGTGGACATTTATGTTCTTGCTTGTTCCACATATACAAGAGTGATTTTCTTCCTTTCAGTGACAAGAGCATTTTATAGGTCATTCTTTCTTCAAAGTATGATTTCCATTCTATATCAAATGGATTTGATTCACTTTTTATTTTTTTGTGTCTGATGATTTTTGTATCAAACATAAATTTTAGTGGAAATATATCTACTTTCCCTTTCTTTATGGACTTTACTAAGAATGTCCAACGTCTAGTCTTATAGAAATGAAAATACTTATTAGCAATCCAACGTTTCCCTTTTTTAGGATGTCGTCTTTTCGCCCATTGCCATAGCTTTTGGAAAATTTGGTTGTCTACTTTTTGAAATGTTCTTGATGAAGCTCCACATCTATAGTAGTTTGCCCAACCTATTATTTTAGGGTTTAACAGCCTTATTAGAGTTTCTTGTTTGCAAGACTTATTGCTATCGATTACATATCTAATGCTATCTAAAAACTTCTTTACACTCTTTTTGGACGGCTGTGTAAGTAGTACACCTTTAAATTTCCTAATATTAAATCCTAGAAAATCAAATCCATCATCAATATGTGTAATTAAAGTCTTTTCTTCTGATAATTCTAATCCTCGCTCACTTAAAAACTCGACTAACATTGGTTTGATGTCTTCCAATGTCTCTTTTGTTCTACCAGTGATTATGAAGTCATCAGCATAACGCACCATATTAACCATCGGGGAGTATTTCTCATATTT
The DNA here is from genome assembly GCF_050409445.1 of Facklamia sp. P13055. NCBI lineage: Bacteria > Bacillati > Bacillota > Bacilli > Lactobacillales > Aerococcaceae > Facklamia > Facklamia sp. P13055. The sequence goes on along the minus strand of NZ_JBNUPL010000001.1, from coordinate 222,636 downwards.
TCGATTTACTCTCTTGTTTTTAGTTGCTAATAATTCACTTAATCCATCTAATGTCATGTTAGCAAGTGTTGGCGAAATAATCCCGCCTTGCATTGTTCCTTCATCAGTTGCGAACAATTCTCCTTTAAAGATAACTCCACATTTCAACCATTTCTTTAATATTTTGGTATCCATAGGAATATTATTGAGTAACCATTCATGACTAATGTGGTCAAAACAACCTTTTATATCGCCCTCTAACACCCATTTTGGAGAGTTTTGGCGACATAAGATTGTATGACATTGTTGTATTGCATCTTGTGGGCATCTTTCTTTCCTAAATCCATAAGAATGAGGGTCTGCCGTCATTTCTGCAATTGGCTCTAATGCTAATAGATACAGTGCTTGCATTGCCCTATCTTTCATTGTAGGTATCCCAAGTGGGCGTAATTTCCCATTTGCTTTTTTAATAAATACTCTGCGTAATGGCTGTGGTTTATATCCATTTCTTTTTAAACTTAAAATAGCCTCATACTTTGCTTTGTCCGTAGACCATAATACTTTGTCTACTCCTGCTGTTTTCTTACCTTCGTTAGTTGTCACTCTTTTTACTGCTATTGCTTTTGCAGCAAAAGAATGTGTCAGTGTCCATTGCAAGGATTTTACCTTGCCATGTCCACCTTCTTTTCTAGCCTTTACAATACGTTCTTGTAGTTTTTTAACCTGTGCTTCGCATTTTTTCCAATCTATGGATTTCCATGCAAAATTAGGGTCAGTAGTTGCACACGTCTTTTTATTAACGTTCATTTGCTTTACTCCTTTCAAAAATTCTATAAGTTTCTTGTAAAGAATTACCTTACGTAGAAGTCTGCACCCTTTCGGGTTAGGGCAAATTTTGAACCCCTATTCATTTCATTACAAAATGACATTCGCTTTTTCTACAATCCTATACCTGCACCCCTATCGGTATTTCTTACGAAATACTTTCCTAAATTCTTAGGAGAGATACAGGCTTACCTTGTTCCACATAGATAACAAGAGTAGGTTAGGCTCTGTCTCATTCGCCGACGGTACTTATATCCGTGTAATCCTACCATGGAGAGGATTATCTGACCGCTTCCCGTTTTGGGCTGGAGCCTATCAGCAACTTTGGCTCGTTGGACGTTACGACGTTTATATAACAGTTCACTTATGTTAGCCATACTACTCAAGCCTAGCTCCCTAACCGCATTGTTGCTAGCAGATTCGTCTTTGCTTCACAGCTTAGACTTAACCACTTTCGTGGAGGGCTACATTGTCATGTCAGCTTCCAAACATTATCATCACTGATAAAGCAGGTGACACTAGGCTACCTCTAACGGAATAGAGGGTTTAATCTTTATTTAGTTAAACAATTATCTATGCGACTTTCAAGTCACACCCAAGGTACATCCAAATCATGAAGTGCAATCAGCTTATTTTGCACATTCGTTCCGGCTCCCATCTTCTGTGTTGAACCCATTAAGATACGAACTTCACCTTTTCTTACCTTTGCAAAGAGTTCATCTTTTTGTTTATCAGAATTCGCTTCATGGATAAAGGCGATTTCTTCTTTTGGGATTCCCATTGCTACGAGCTTTTCTCTGATATCATCATAAATGTTAAACTCTCCATCTCCTTTTGGAGTTGACATATCGGAGAAAAGTAGTTGTGTAGACTTGTTCTCTTTGGTCTTATCCCAAATGGCAAAGACATTTTTTACGCATACATTGACCTTACTGTCGGGATTATCAGGAAGTAGGGGATTGATTAAACGCTGATCTAAGGCAAGTTTCTTACCGTCATTGGTAATCTTTAGCATATTATCAACATCTGGTTCTACAACCCTATTTCTGACATCATCTGCTCTCTCAGATAAACTCTTTAAGATTTCCTTTTGTTCTTCAGATGGTTCAGTTTTAATAACTTCATAATTAGCTTCAGGTGTAGGAAGATTAAGCATATCGGCAGTCTGAATATCAGCAACTTCCTTAAACATACTCATTAGTTCAGGCAAGTTATAAAACTTAGAAAATCTCGTTTTTACCCTATATCCTGTTCCTTCAGGCGATAATTCAAAGGAGCTTTGTGTTTCTCCAAAAGTGGAAGCCCAAGAGTCAAAATGCTCCAGTCCATTCTTTTTAAGGCTCTCATACTGAAGATACCTTTGCATAGTATAAAGCTCTGTCATTGAGTTACTTACAGGCGTTCCTGTAGCAAAGACCACGCCTTTTCCGCCTGTCATTTCATCCATATAACGGCATTTCATAAACATATCGGAGGACTTAAAAGCTTCAGACTGTCCAATACCTGCAACATTACGCATTTTTGTATAAAGATAAAGGTTCTTAAAACCATGTGCCTCATCAACAAAGAGCTTATCAACACCTAATTCTTCAAAGGTAATCACATCGTCTTTCTTAAAATCATCATTTAATTTTTCAAGCCTTGTCTCCAATTTTTTCTTCGTCTTTTCAAGCTGTTTTACGGTAAAGTTCTGATTTCTGTCATGCTTGTATTCTTCTACATAGTTTACAATCTCATCAATCTGATCTTGAATATGTTTCTCTTGATATTCCTTAGACATTGGAATTTTTTCAAACTGTGTATGCCCGATAACAACTGCATCGTATTCCCCTGTAGCAATTTTCCCGATAAATCTCTTTCTATTTTTCGGTTCAAAGTCTTTTTTATCAGCCACCATAATGTTAGCCGATGGATATAGCTGCATAAACTCACGACCGATTTGCCCTGTTAAGTGATTGGGAACAACAAATAAGGATTTGGTACACATTCCAAGCCTTTTACTTTCCATTGCAGAAGCTACCATTTCAAAGGTCTTTCCACTGCCTACTACATGGGCAAGCAAAGTATTTCCTCCATACAAACTTCTTGCTATGGCATTTCTTTGATGTGGTCTTAAATCTATTTCCGTATTCATTCCCTCAAAAGAGAGGTTGCTTCCGTCATATTCTCTGTTACGGATTGAATTAAAACGCTCGTTATATAGTTTTACAAGACGGTTTCTTCGTTCCTGATCGTTAAATATCCAGTTCTTAAATTCTTCTTTTAGTAATTCCTGCTTTTGTCCTGCAAGCATAGTTTCTTTCTTGTTAAGGACAGAAGTTTTAGAACCATCCGGATTTACAATCTGGTCAAACACCTTTGTTTCTTTCAGGTTTAGGGCATCTTCAATCAACTTATAGGCATTTACTCTTGATGTACCAAAGGTCATTTCAGCAAGGTCATTTCCTCTGTCCCTGCTTTTTCCTTCTACATTCCATTCGCTTGTAAGGTTTGAAAATTTAACTTTAATATCCCATTTAGCATATCCCGGAGTTTTCAGCGTTTCAAAGATGAATTTCTCAATATCTTTAATCGGTATCCATGTTGCACCAAGACGCACATTGATTTCACTTGCTTCTAATTCCTTTGGAAGAACCTTTGTAAGTTCTACTTTTTGGTATTCCAAACGGTTCATTTCATAGCTTATCAGCTCTTTTTCTTTTCCGTTTTCTTCATAGCCAAGATGAGGAAGTTCTCTTTCCGTCTGTCTGAGCTTTGATAAATAGCTATCCACAATAGCAATCTTATCTCTGATATTTCCTGATAGGTATTCATCTTTTGTTACATAGCCATATTTATAAGAATTACTGCCATTTGCACAGGCAAATGGTAAATCGCCATCTTCCAAGTTAAAGGAAAGTGGTCTGTAAAAGTTTTGTTCTTCCCTAATATTTAGATAGATTTCCCCTCTAAGCTCCTCAATCAAAGTAGATCTATCTTTATCAGTAAGACTTCCCATATAATCAAAGTCCACATATCCTTTTTCAGATACCGATAAGACAAGAGCTTCTAAAGAGGTATCCACATGGTCTATAACTTTGGCTTTTGTAATGGTTCTTTTCGAGAAAATATCTCCTTTTGCCTTAAAATTTTCTTCTTCATCAAGAATTTCTATGGAAGATACAAGAGGGAAGTTGCTATCCTCTTTCAAGGCTCTGGTATTGCTTAAATTATTGACAAAGCCATGCTTCTTTGAAAAGTTGTCATATACTTCGTTTAGTTTTTCCTGTGAAGCCTTAATTTCTTCCTCGCTAAAATCTTCTTTTTGGCTTTTAATCACCTCTTTTAAAGCAGCATTCAGCTCAAGGTAATCCTTGATTTTTTCTTTATTTTTATCGCTTACTTCTTTTTTGATAAATAGGGAATTCTCCCTGTAATAGACTTCATCATCAATAAGTGTATAGGAGAAGTTTTTTATATCATCAGTTGCAGGGATAGATGTTACCTCATCATCTAAAAGCTCTATTTCTTCATACTTGGCATCTTTAGATATTTCTCTACCTGCCCTTGTAAGTAGCTCTTTTAAATTGGTATTTTCTTTAGGTAAGCAAGCTAAAGTATTTCCAAATCTTCCGCTTACTTCTTCCATAGAGCCAAGTACCTGTTCAGGATGATCGACAAAGTATTTGTTATATACAAGCCCGTTTTCATCTTCCGCAAGGTGTATCCAATCTTCATCTCGTTCTAATACGCTATCTCTTTTCTTTAAAAAGATAATATCCGAGGTTACTTCTGTGCCGGCAACACCCTTAAAGGTATCATTTGGAAGCCTGATTGCTCCTAAAAATTCGGCTCTTGCTGCAAGATAGCGTCTTACACTTTCATCTTTTTTATCCATTGTGCCAGATGATGTAATAAAGGCAATAACACCACCATTTCTTACCTTATCTATGGACTTAGCGAAGAAGTAATCGTGGATAAGGAAGTTATTGCGATTGTATTCTCTATCATTTACCTTGTATTCTCCAAAGGGAACATTTCCGATTGCAACATCAAAGAAGTTATTAGAGAAGCCTGTTTCTTCCAGTCCCTTTACCTGTACTTCACTTTCCGGATATAGTAGTTTTCCAATACGACCACTTACCGAGTCAAGCTCTACACCATAAAACTTTGACTTACTCATTTCATCAGGTACATTACCAATAAAGTTCCCGATACCCATTGATGGTTCAAGGATATTTCCATTTTTAAATCCCATACCGGAAAGTGTCTTATATATTCCGTCAATCACTGTTTTCGGTGTGTAAAAGCTCGTTAGGGTTGATTCTCTTGCAGCTTCATATTCTGATGGCGATAGATTTTTCTTTAAGAAGGCTCTTGCTTCCTCCCATTGACCAACCTTATTTTCATCAAAGACATCGGAAAGTCCTCCCCAGCCTACATATTTTGCTAAAAGTTCCTGAGCTGTAATATCAAGCTCTCGTTCTCCTTTTTCCACTCTATTAAGCATAGAGATCGCTCCAAGGTTATTGTTTAACCTCTCACTTGGAGATAACTTTTCAGGTAATGTTTCCTCTGTAATCTTGAAATTTTGAGCCTCATTTCTCTTTATTTCTACTTCTTCAAAAGTCTTTTCATGTTTCACATAAGTAAAATTTTCAAATATTTTATCAAGCTCACTTTCTTGGTGATAAGGAATTACATCGGAGCCTGTAATCATTCCACCAAGATATTCAGTATTATCCTTGACTGTTATTGTCTTTAAGTTATTTCCCATATCATCAAAGCGAGTTATGGTATAACTTTTATCTTTATCCCTATATTTAACTTCATCCCCAACAATAAAGTTTGGTCTTTCAAAACTTACTTGTCTTAATAAATCCTCATTATCTGTAAAGGCTATAATTGGAATTTGATGATTGCCTTGCCTAACAGGATCAAGCCATAAGTCGTTTCTTCCAGTGATTTGATTTTTAGAAATCTCTCTTACTTTGTACTCCTCATGATTAAAATATATGGTATCGCCTTCTTTAACTACAAACTCATCTGAAAGGCTATCCTCTTTTTCGTTAAGTTCAACTTCTTCTCTTTCCTTTAGATAATCAAATAGAGTTGTTTGAGCAGGTTTTACTGGTGTGTTTTCTTCTATTTCTTCTTTGATTTCATCTTTTATTTCTTTCTCATCAAAACTAAGTTCTCCATTAAATACAGATTGCAGTTCCTGCTCATCCATCTGCTTTTTAAGTTCACTGTCTTTAAGCTCTCTAAAGGTCTTTGGGAAATCTTCTAAAACAAGCCTTTGGGCATTTAATTCCTTCAACTCTTCAAGATTAAAATATCCCCACTCAGGCTCAATCCCAAGTACAAGTCCAAAAGCATCTTTACTTTCTCTATCGTACTCTGTCATATACCAAGTCCAGTTACTTCTAAAGGGAATGATATATGCTGCATGAACCTCTTTGTCTGCCAATGCTACATCTTCCTGTGCATAAAGCTCAGGTACTCGCTTTAGCATTTCTTCTGTCATTAAATTTTCCGGATTATCTTTAGAATAATAACTTGGTTCTTTGATTTCTTCTGTACTTTCCTTAATGCCCTTTTCTTCAAGATAAAGATTTTTAGAAAGCAGCTCATCTATATGCTTGGCTACATTTGACCAAGTAAGAAGAATATCATTACAACCTTTCTTTTCTAATTTAACTCCCTTTGCATCGTGCCATTCTCCACTTCCTCTTGCTCCTGAAACAGCATGAGAGCTTCCACCAATTTCGTATTCATCTTTTAGGAAATTCGCTTTTTCCTGCAAGGTATGATGTTCTTTAAAAAACTTAATTATTCGCTCTTTTCCTCTATCTACTCCACTTCCTCTTGAAATAGTAGCAAGGATTTCATCTTCTGTAATGAAAGCTTTTAACTGTGGATGTTCAGTCAGATTAGTAGAATAGTCCTTTCTTGGAAGTTCAAGTTCCTGTAATTTTTGATAAAGGCTATCTGCCTTATGATAATGAAATCTTAGTACATCTCTATTTTCTTTATATCCTTTCAAAAAGCGACTGTAATCTTTGATGACATTTCCAAGATTTTCAGGATTTTTAAGTAGCTCAGATAATCTTTTAGTTTCATCTGGAAAGCCACCTCCTCTTTCTATAAAGTCAAAATAGCCATGTGCTTTTCCTTCTTCGCTTAAATCGTGATATAGATACCATAAAGATTCTGAAATTTTATCTCTTTCATAGTCAAGTGCTTCTAAAAGCTCTACATTTGTAGCAAACTCTCCATTTTCTAAAAGCTCATTTATTCTACTTGCAGCATTTCTCCAGCTTAAAACCTGCGTATTATCTTCTCTTGCAGATGTTCCATAAGCTAAATGAATACCCTCATCCGAATACCAGGAAGATACTTCTTTTTCATCAATATAAAATCCATTTCCACCTTTGAATGTATCTTTAAGGTATTCTCCTAATTCTTCTACTGTTTTTCCTTTGGAAAATTCAGCAATGATAGGAAGTCTGCCACCGTCATAATTTCCTCCGTTAATAAGGATAGTATCTATATCCTTACTATTAAGTGGAATGGTAAGCTTCATCTGTCCATAGGAATTTTCAGGTAAAGAAAAAGAAGCCTTGTCAGCTTCTCTTATCTCTTTATCCGTATTTTCTTTTAGATTTCCACTACTTCCTTGATTGTCATTTCTTTGAGTGCTGAAATCATCGCTTTGTACTGTGGATGGCTCTCGTCCTCTATCTTCCAAGCTTTCATTAGTTTTGGCTTCTCTACTCTCATAAATTCTATCGCCTGTTTCTGAGTATCCATCAGATGTTTGATCAGTTTCTTCTCTTTGTATAGATCCACTAACATCTCGAAGTGGCTCTGCTCCTCGCTGTTTGAAAGATAATCCAGCCTCATCACTGCGTACACTGGATTCGGATATTCCCTCATAAAGTCCGTCTCTTCCTCTAACTGATTCAGTGTATTCTCTTTGATTTTCTCTATTATCTCGTCCGTACTCTCCATTTCGGAAAATTCGCTCGTTTTCACTAATTCTTTCCTGATCATCTCGTCGAAGTACATTTTCTTCTACCTCCTTTAATTCTTCTTTTATTTTATTATATCCTGCTTCTTTATCTCTTAAAGCTTCTTTTTGAAGTTCTACCTCTTTACTTTTTTGAATAGTTGTATCTATGATACTTCCGCTAATATCTGATACAGTTTCTCCAAGGCTCATAAGGGAAATGCTGTCAAGCATTGCAAAGTTTTCCTTTAATAGCTCCTTATCCATAGGATAGTCTACTTTAAATCTTGAAGCTACTGCATAACTTACCGAGTCCCTCACAAATTTAGTGAAGGCTATTCTATCCTCATCGGCTATTCTAAGCTCATTCATCAAGCTGTCTATTTTTTCATCTCCATAGAGCCTGCTTAAAGAAAAGATATTTTCTAAGGTGCTTTCACTTTCTTCATAGCCCTCACTTTTTATCATTTCTTTTAAAACATCTCTATGAGCTTCTTTGTCAAATCTCCAAAGATTTACTTCGTTAACATCTCTGTTTTTGGAAACAGTCTGACTAATATCAAAGATATAGTCCACCTTTTTGTATGTGCCATAGTCCTCTAAAATAGGGATACCCTTTTGACCACGCATAACTGTTCGGTTAAAGTGTTCACGCCAATAATCAAACTTGGCACAAGCTATGGCTTCAGGTTTTTTATCATAGATACTTAACTGACTTCTAAAGTCATATCTTTGATTGTTTCCTACAACTTTTAAGAGCTTTAGATATTCTACTTCGCTATCTAAAATATCTTGCTTTATAAGTCCCAAAATGTTATGAAAATCATTTATTCGCATATTTACCTCCTTCTTTTTTACAAATAAAAAGGTGCTTAGATTTTTACTCTAATCACCTCTAAATTCTGTGTATTGTAGCTTAATGCAACTTAAATTTTCTATTTCAACTTACTAAAAATCCTTATTTTACTGGCTTTATATCTCAATCATACCTGCATAAATCATGAAGTTGCAACTTAATACTATTCACTCAGTTCCCAATGACCATTACTTCCTCTGCCTACATATTTTAGATTATCTATTTCTTTAATGGCTCTTTCTATAGTCTTTACACTAACTCCAAATTCATCTGCAATTGCTTTTCTTGTAATCTTATCATTTTCTCTTATTTTTTCTTTTATAAATTCTGCAAGAGCTATCTTATCCTGAGCGACACCACTTCCTCCAACTTTTTGAGTCGCTATTTTCTTCAAAGGAATTATCGTTCTAAATATATTTTCCTCCTCGAACAGAGGATCAACACCTGAATATAGTCTTGTATATTTATATGTGTTTCTCATACCTGAACCAAGCTCATCAGCAAGTCCTATTTCTCTAAACACTTTTGAGATAGCAGGATTTTTAGGGAAAGGCTCAAACTTTTGTAAGTCCAATGCCCCCATTCCATGAGCTAAATTACTGTTTTCTATAGTAATCTTCTCATCGTCAATAATCATTTTTGCAGGAAAACCTCTTGAATAATCTCTATGAGCCAATGTGCTGGTTATAAGTTAAAACCACTTCTTTTATCTCATTTTCAATCGCCTCTAAAAAAAATTTCTTTGAAGATTTACCCTGTGCAATATCGGATAATTCCATTTCCCATTTTGCTGTTGTTTTTACGGATTTAAAGACATCAGCAACAATCGTTACAAGACTGATTCCTTTATGTGTAGCAATAAGGTTTTTCTTATCTCTCTCAATAAATCCCTTAAAGATTAGATTTTCAATAATTCCTGCTCTTGTTGCAGGTGTTCCAAGTCCCTTTCGCTCAACTTCTACACCTTTTTCCAATGCGTCATTTCCTGCAAGCTCCATAACCTTTAAAAGCGTATCTTCAGTAAAGTGTTTCGGTGGTGCTGTATATTTTTCTTTTATCTCCTTGTTTTCAACATCAAGAATATCACCTATCTTTACATCAGGAAAAAGATTATCCTCACTTTTCTTTTTAATATATTCTTTTAGATACTTGGTAAATCCCTCATCAACAATCACTTTTCCGGAACTTGTAAATTCAAATCCGTCAAATTCAGCAACAATCTTTGTTGTATTCTCAATTAAAGGATAGCCTACACTTGCGTGAAGCTTATCTGAAATCAGTTTATACACCTTCGCTTCACTCTCAGCGATACTCGATAAATCTTCATTCAGTGAGCTTGCTGTCGGTATAATCGCATGGTGATCCGTAACTTTTTTTGAGTTAAATACTATCTTAATTCTTTCAGTATCAAAGTCATTCTTACCTAAGATATTGTTAATAGTGCTTGTTATCATATCTTCAGTCAGGCATCTGCTGTCTGTTCTTGGATAAGTTATAAGCTTTTTCTCATACAAACTTTGTGCATAATCAAGTGTCTGCTTGGCACTGTATCCAAATAATTTGTTGCATTCTCGTTGAAGTGTTGTAAGGTCAAAAGGTAAATCAGGTTTTGTTGTTTTTTTCTTTCTGAATCACATCTGTAATTTCAATAGTATTTCCTACCAAATTAAGTAATTGGTCTGCAACTGTCTTATCATCAATTCTATCAGTAGAAATAGTAAATCCGCCTAATTCAAGCTCTACTGTATAATATTTTTCCTTTTTGAAGTTCTTTATCTCATCATCTCGTTTCACAATCATTGAAAGGGTTGGTGTTTGTACTCTACCTACACTGTAATTTTGTTTATATAGACAAGAATAAAGCCTACTGATGTTCATTCCAACGAGCCAATCTGCTATTGCCCTTGCTTGCGATGATTCAAATAGATTGTCGTAAAAACTACCATCTTGTAGATTTTCAAAACCATCTTTAATTGAACTGTCTTCCATTGATGAAATCCAAAGGCGTTTCATCTTCTTTTTACAATTTGCCTGATGATATACAAGCCTAAAGATTGCTTCTCCCTCACGCCCTGCATCGCAGGCATTTATCACAATGTCTACTTCCTTATCGTTCATCAACTTTTTAAGAATATTAAATTGTTTCTTGGTAGACTTTGCCACCACATACTTATATTCTTTTGGAATAATCGGTAAATCCGCCATATTCCACTTAGCATATTTTTCATCATAAGCGTCGGGATTCGCCATCTGAATTAAGTGTCCAACACACCAGCTTACCCTATATCCATTTCCTTCATAATATCCGTCTTTCTTTTTTGTAGCTCCTATCACTTTTGCAATAGAAATTGCTACACTTGGTTTTTCTGCAATTACAAGTTTCATATATTTTTCCTCCTGTTTTCAATAGAAAAGGGCGAAAGATTTAACTCTCTCGCCCTTTGTTTGCACCAAATATTGTATAGTTTTTGGTGCATTATTTAATTTTTCCTACTAATTCTATCGTTGTATTTATTACATCATCAAAACTTATGTCTTTAGCATAGCTGAATCTTTTTTGATAATTAGCCCATCTTGTATTAATATCTTTCTCATTTTTTAATATGTTTAATACCTCAAGAATACTATCAACATCAAAATTTGTCCTTCTGTATCTAAATGTATTTTCACAAGCTTTCTTTAATCTTTCAAAATCAATTTCTTCTTTTTCTAAATTATACAGAATGTAAATATCATAAAAATCTTTACTTCTACTATTAAACACCCCTCTTTTATAGACTGTCTGAAGCTTCTCTGCAAGCATCGTTTCTATGTTGTAAGCACAAATATCAAAAACATCATCACTGAAAATACTCTTGTATTCATAAGATATTTCACTTGGTGTAATTGGATCTCCTGTTGCTATATCAAGAGGAATAATTTGTCTTATATTCTCTAATCTACAAAGAATAGTAATTCTAAATCCACCATACTCATCTTCCTTGCGTATTTCTTCTATCTTTTGAATTTCATAACTTATTCCTGTATCATCTTTCTTTTGAAACATTTTTTCAAATCTTTGTTTTATATTTTCTTCTGTAAGAGAAAATCGTCTTATCAAAAAATCAATATCTACAGTATTTCTCTGCCTAATACCAATAACATTCGCAAGTAAAAAACCACCTTTAAATATAAAATTTTCATTCTCATCACTGTTGGCAATTTTTCCTAAAATGCTTTCCAGAAAAAAGTGTGTTTGTATTGCATTAAAGCTAAGTCCAGTCTCTTTTGATAATTTTTGACACATCGACCTTAATTTGTCCTTATTCATAGATAACCTCCATTAGTTCTTTTACTTGTTCATATATCTTGATTTTCTTTGAATACTCGTATAGTTTGTTCAAGTCCTTATTTTGGAAGCGTGCATACCTGTTAATTGTTTTAGAAAATAGCTCTGTTTCAACTTCATTTCTATTTTTTATAAGGTCGCAAAGAGTTCTTTCCAGATCATAAACTTTAACTAAATTCCCAAATACGGTTTTACATTCTGTAACACCTAAATCATAAATATCTTTTGTTACATAATGTATTATTACATTCTCACTTATGCGATGAGGATTGTAGCCTCTATATACTGTAATTTCCATTTCATTTGGAATTATATCCGTAAATTTATGAAGATACAGGGCAGATACATAAGAAAAAATAGGAACACTAAATCTACTATGAAAAAAGTAATATTCATCATAGTCTCCATTAGAATCTATATAAATCCCTCTACTTGCACGAGTTAGCTCTCCATTTTCAACCATTCGTGTAAGATATACGGTAGGAATACCTGAGTTTTTAACTTCCTTACTCGTAATAATTCCACCAAATTGTTTTATTTTTTCCCTTATTTTTTCTATATAATTCATAATACCACCCTTTGTTGTAATTGTGCTTACATTATATCGTTTTGTACGCATACTTGCAACAAATAAATAGTTTTTAAAAAGTAATAAGGGCGAAAAATTTTACTCTCTCACCCTGTTTTTCGTCCCAAATATTATATAGTTTTGGTATAAACTTACTCTAACTCATCATCTTCTTCATCTTCTGTTTCCAACGATTCATCTAATTCATTTTCACTTTCCTCTGCCTCTGAAAAGAAATCATCATCTTCCTCCTCAAAATCTTCAAGCTCCTTATCTTCCTTTTTCTTAATAACCTTGAAATAATATCCTGCTCCTAATGCTCCTACTACTACAAGAGCAAGGATTAAGTATGTTCCTGTATTGCTACTTTCTTCTTTTTTCATAGGCTTAGGTTCTTCTTTTACCGGTTCATCCTTTGTAATTTCTTGTTTTGGTTCTTCTTTCTTCTCAACCATATTAAGAAGATCATCTTCAGATACTTCCGTTAAAAGCACCACATTTTCGCTATCCTCATCATGGTTAATAATTAAGTGAAAAGTTTTACCATTTTTAGTTGTAAAGGTAACAAACTGTCTTGCATCTGCTGAATACATATGGCTTAACTTATTTTCTTCACTGTCATTATGGTGAATTGGGTAGTCATTGTTCGCATTATCCTTATTCTCAGTAACAGTTCCTCTTGCCTTTGATGGAGCTGAAGCAACTCCTTTATTGGTATTTACATTTTTATTTGAATCATCCATCTGTGAACTATTACTACTATTATTGGAAGGCTGTTTTGGCGTCAGCTTATTTGGATAACGAATTTCTTTTTCTTTATCATTGTTTTTTCCGGTATTTATATCCTTTGTATTACTTTCTCTACTATCTTGTGGCAATGAATCTTTTTTAATATCTCTTACCGATGTTTGTGGTAAATCACCTGTTTTTAATTTGATTTGTGAAGTAGGACTAACTGGAGTTTCAACTAATTTATGCGAAATAGGAGTTTTTCCAAGCTCATTCATCTTTTTATCAAGCTCCTTAATCTTCTCAATTAGTTTATCCATCTCTTTTTTCATATCTTGTGATAAGTTTTTATCTTCCTTGCCTTTATCAAGTTTTTCTTTCAGGCTATCTATTCTTTCTTCAAGCTCTTTAATTTTTTCTTTTTGCTTATCGTTTAATTTATCCTTATCCTTAGTTTCCTTGTTTAATTTATCAAGTTTTTCTTGAAGAACTTTAGATTCCTTTTCTATTTTGGAAATATCATTCTTAGTAATTTCTGTTTGAGTTTCCTTATTCTCCGTCTTTGTATTTTCTGTCTGAGTCTGAGCATTACTTTCAGATTTTTTTACTATTCTGATAATACTATCATTACCATCACCTTTTACTGTATAGCTCACGAAATCATCGTTAAAACTCATATTATCATCAAGCATTTCAAGATCAGAAGAATCTATCACCTGATTTTTTTCAAATAAAGCTATATATTCCTTATATACCTTTCCATCTTGGTATTGATATTTCACTTTTACTTCACTTTTTGTCTGACTCTCTTGATCCTTGGTATCAGTATTTTCTGTTTGAGATGATGCATTAGTTACCCTCGTATATAAATCCTCTAAAGGATATCCAATAAAAGCTACCCCTGTATAATATCTGTTCCATGTTTCAATAATTAGTTTATCTTCAGCAACTTTTATATCTTTTACATTATTGATATTAGGATTTGCATTAAGAACATTTTGCTTAATACGCTCAATTGTTTCAGGTTTTAGATCCCCACTATAATCTATCTTTTCTTTTATTACATTTCGGTTTAATTTATAAATATGTGCTTCAATTTCATAGACAAATTCATCTTCTTTATTCACATATCTTTTTTTTACTGCACTATTTTTTTTAACAAAACCTATATAATAGTCTTTGAAATATTCCTCGCCCTGTAAGCTTATAAATTGTCCAAATCCATGAGTAGCACTTATATCATGAGGGTAGCTTTTTTGACTGATATAGTCTAATTCATAAAGAGCATGAAATGGATTTTCCTTATTCATATTTTTTTGTGTAAACACTTCACTAAATACAAGATCATCTCCTCCACTTTGATTTGAAATCCAATGTTTCATTAGAAATTTAAATTCTAACTCTTTATTACTATTTCTGTAAAAATGTTTGGAAAACTCATAGTTTAAACTTTTATCAACAAAAGTTACTTTATAGTAAGCATCAAATTTTTCTCATCTTGACTTGCAAAAACTTTAGTAAAAATCCCTACCGTCAAACTTAGTAACAAAACTACTACAATACTTAGTCTTGCTTTTCTATTGTTTAAATATTTCATTTGTTCTCTCCTTTTTTATTTCTGCCTTTTCTTTATTTACCTTTGCCATCAAATCAGAGATTGTGATATTGTTTTTTCTGCAAATGGCAATAATTTCTTCATTTTCAAGTTCTTCTTCACGAATGAACAAAGGCTCCAATTCTTCATCAATCAGAGCCTTTTTATCCTTTAACTTCTTTATTTTCTTTTTTACTACTGTAAGTTCTCTTTTCAAATTTTATCCTCCTTATCTATTTACATTTGGTGGGAAACCATAGCCTACGGGATGGTGCTTGCAAAAAGTTGCGATCCAGTCATCTAAGGTAGTTACTCTAATTCGCCCTATATTATCTATCACCTTTCCATCACCTATATATATTCCTACATGACCATAGATAAGTCCGGCTTGTCCACCACTACTGCTGCTTTCAACTGCAACTATCATCCCAACTTTAAGTTTTGATTTATCAGATGTATAAGTGAAATTACGATACATATCATTAGCATTTCCTCCGACATACCCAAGTCCTGCATTCTTATAGACCTGTGAAACCCACATAGCACACCAACCTGAACCCGGAGATGGTGTAATATATGCAGCATTTACAATCTTCTTTTGAACTTCTGTAGAAGCTTCATACTCTTTTCCACTCCCAACACCTCCATTTAAGGCAATAAGGTCAGTATTACCAAAGGCTTCTCCCATGTTCCCTTGAGCAAGAAATAAAGCTTCATAATGTTTCAAATTATCTGGATAGTTTGCAAAAACCTCTCTAACAATACTATCCATTTCCTTTTTATGAAGTGTTATAATCAGTTTCTTGTACTCATAAGGTTCTTCATAACTTTCTGTATATTCGTTACCATCTTCATCGGTATAGGTTTCTGTAACTGTCCTATATCTGATTTCAATTTCTTCTTTGTATTCAAGCTCATACATGGACTTAAAAAGCTCATTTAATACGGAACTTACTTCTGATACATTCTTTACATCTCCACACCTTGATGTAATGTAGGATAAAAGTTCGTGGACATTATGACCGATATACTCGGTGTTATTTAGGATGTACTCGTCATATCCGGGATGATTTTCTTTAACATTATCAACCTCTCTTTGCAGCTCCTTTTCCATCTCCGAAAAGTTATCATTGATTTCACTTAGGACATTAAGCTTTGATAAATAGCTTGTTGCAAGAACTGTGCTTGTTGAGTTCATAATGCCTGTCATTCCAGTTCCTGCAAAGTTAATTATGAAAGTTCCCAAAATAATAAGACCTATGAAAATAATCATAAGTCCTTTCGCTTTTCTAATTATGAATTCCTTTGAACTTTTAAGACTTCCTATAAGTCCTTCCTTAATACGATCTCTAAGTCTTGTCTTGTTTTGCCTTTTAATTGATTCTTTCATCTGTTTTCGTTTTTGAAACTTCTTAAAGGAACTTCCTTGTTTATAAGCTTCCATTTTTTTCATTTCTTCTTTGGCATCTCGAAACTCTAATTTAGATTTTCGCTTTCTAATTTTATAGTCCTTATTTGTAAGATCATATCCTTTTTTTGCTCTTTTCTTATCCGAATAGTTCTTAATGCCATGAATAAGCCTTGACTTGTATCGGCTGTCTTTTCTCCTGCTTCTACGCCTTGATTTTCATCGCTTCCATGAGATAAGTAATCTCTTACTGTTTCACTTGACTTTGCTAAGCCTGACAAGGCAGATACTTTTACAGGATTTTTCTTCTTAAATATTTCCTGCTCCTTAGAGATTCTGTTCTTCTTTTCCCTATTCTGAATAAGGTCTTTCTCAGTCTTTTTCCTTTCCGTCTTATCGTATGTGGGAGCATCTTTCTTTTTCCTTGTATAGACCTTATCCGAATAGTTTTTTCTCTTGTACTTTTTCTTTTGAGCCTTTTGACTTTTTGAGAAGTCTTTTGTATCTTCCACTTTATGATGAAGATTATCCTCCACATCATAAGTAGACTCAAAATAATCGCTATCCCTAAAATCATTGTCGTATCTGTCTATAATTCCGTCATTATCAAGGTCTTTTCCTAATGGATCATACACTTCTTCATTTTTATGAAATGTTTCTTCCAAGTTTTGGTTTTTTCTAACCTTTTCAGCTATTTTTCTTTTCTTTAAAAGATCTGCTTTTTGTTCTTCAAAGGAGATTTTCTTTTCTTTTTTAATGCTTTCCATTTCAGGAATTATCTTATCAGCTACTTTTTCACCGTTCTCAAAGGAAGTAAAATCATTGTTTTCATATCCTGCTATGGACTCATCCAAAGTTTTACTCTCATCATCCCTCGATGTAGTTACTTCCTTGCCTTTTATCAAACTTCTAGGCTGTTTCACCTTTCTTTTAGGACTTACTTGCAGACCTTTTTTCTCATAATTTCTTTTACTTTCCTTTTCATGCACCTTATCTTGAAATCGGTCTTTGTCATGAATTATCTTCCCTCGATAATCATCCCCATGCTTTAACTTACTTTCTTCAGGCTCTATGCTGCCATTACTTTGCAGTGTTTCCTTTTCAATCCTTGCCCTTTGCCTTTCCTTAAAGTCCCTTTTCAATTTCTTTCCCATAAGCCTACCTCACTTCTTCAGGCTTGGTTGTCATTTTTTGATAAAGGATTGTGTTTTTCGGGAACTTATCAAGGAAAGGAACAATGGTGTTTCCAAAAAACAAAAGTCCTTCTCCTGCATTGGAATTAGTTACATATTTTAGCTGTGGCTGTGAAATTTTCAGTTTTCTTGCTAAAATTTCTCTATCACCTGAAGCCTGATTAAGCATTAAAACAAAGTCTGTATTATCAAAGATATTTTCAATTTCCTTACTCATAAGTAGGTCTTTTACATTTTGTGTAATGCCTGTAGGGATTCCGCCCCATTTACGAAACCTTTTCCAAATCTCTACAGAATAGGAAGCTGTCTGCTCGTCTTTTAACAATAAGTGAAACTCGTCTATATAGTACCTTGTAGCCTTATTTCCTCTATTTTGCGATACTTTGTTCCACACCTGATCCTGAATAACAAGCATTGCAATTTTTTTAGCTGTGAGCCTAACTCCTTAATATCAAAACAAAGTAGCTGCTTATTTAAGTCCACATTGGACTGGTGGTTAAATACATTAAGAGAGCCTGTTACATAAATCTCCATTTCCGTTGCCAACTTTTTACCGACTTTTTCTTCCTGATTTTTTAACATATCATACAGGTTTTGAAGAATAGGCATATTCTCTGGCAATGGATTTTCAAAATACTTTTTATAAATCTTAGGCAGGCATCTATCTATAACCGATTTTTCTTCTGCTGTAAGACCACTACCACCAACGACAAGTTCCAGCATGGACATAATAAAGTTTGCCTTATCTTTTAGTGGTGCGTCCCCATCGCCATAATTCATGTTGATGTCAAGCGGATTCAAATAGTCCCTTGACTTACTGCTAACCTTAATAACTTCTCCCTTAAACTGTTTTACAAGATTTCCGTACTCTCCTTCCGGATCGCAAATAATCACATCATCATCAGTTGTAAGAATAGCATTTGCCATTTCTCTTTTTGAACTAAAGGATTTACCACTTCCCGGAGTTCCAAGAATTAGACCATTCGGATTTTTTAACTTCTTTCTATCTGCCATAATCAGGTTATGACTAAGGGCATTTAGTCCATAGTACAGACTATTACTTGAATTGATAAAAAGCTCCTCTGTGGTAAAAGGCATAAATACTGCCGTAGATGATGATGTAAGTCCTCTATCTATTTCAATCTTATTTACCCCAAGCGGAAGCACACTGATTAAGCCCTGCTCCTGTGCATGGTCAAGTCTTTTTAACTTGCAATTATGCTTATTAGCAATGGAACTGATTTGCGAAATGGTATTATCCAGCTTTTGAATTGTCCTTGCAAAGTTCATAAAGATGATGGTTACAACAAACATTCTCTCATCTCTTGTCTGCAAATCTTTTAATAGGCTTTTTACATCTTCCCCATAGGTGATTAAATCACTTGGAATAATGTCCATATCATAACCACTTCTTACCGCTTTTTTATTTTCCTCTATTTTCATTTTATCAATATCCGTATTCTTTCTTTTTACCATCTTGATAGCTTCTGATTGCTCGATTGCCTTAATATGAAAAGAGATATTGATGTTATCATCTATATCTAAAAACTCGGAAAGCATACGGTCTGAAATCTCACTTGCAAGGATTTGAAAATGGCTTGCTGATCCGATAAACTTTCCAAACTTAAAATACCTTGATGGTGTAAAGTTAAATTCATCAGGAGCAATATATGTCTTTGTACTTTCCTTTTTCTTTAAGTTCTTATATGAAAATTCAAAGGTCTTATTTGGATTTAAAACATCATGAAGTATCTTTAGCCTTTCCTCTCCATTAAGGCTTTCTGCTCTTACTCCCATACTTTTAAGACTCGATAATATATCTATCTCCAGTCTTTCCAGTTTTGAAGTAGCCTGCTCTAAATTGTCTGCTTCCACTGTAAAGGTTACATACTTTGATTTTTTCAGTCCGTTATTTCCCTTTACAATCTGACTTCTAAGCATTTCTCGAAACTCATGGCGTATATCATCAAACCCGTCCTTTTTATCCGGTATCTGAATTGCCGACCTCATTTCTTCATTTCTTCCAAGCTGATTGATATATGAAAACTCTATGCTTACACTTGGATCAAATGAATTTAGGAAGTTTGGAAACTGATTAAAAATAAGATCCCTATCTTCTTCTAAGGCAAGTTGATAGTTTATATCCTCAAAGGCGATGCTCTTATTAAAATGATTTTCATCAATCTGACAAATTCCACTTTTTAGTAATCTAAGATAGGGTATCGTATCTTCGACAGTATATCTTTTCGCCTCTTTTTTAAAGATAATATCTAATATACTCCCTTTATTTTTCTTTAACTTTATCTTGTCTTTTCTTAAATCTTGTTTTTGATTTTTTAATGCCCTTTTGTTTTGTTCTAACCTTATTTGCTGAATTTTTCTTTTTCCTTTCAAGATAAACCTCCTTTCTCACTCTTTTTTGTGGCTGATAAAATTTATGAAGATAAATATACTTAAAGTATTTCTCAAAACTAAGTCCGTCCTTTTCAAAAAGAGTGATGAAAAATATAGGGAGAGTGGACACAATGAGAAATATAACTGCTATATCATTTGGAACTATCTTTCTCATAAATAAATAGACTGGTATTCCAATAAGCCCTGCAATCGTAAAACCTATCAGTTGTCTTTTCGTAAGGTTAAATGCTACTTTTGTTTTCACATTCTTTAAGTTCTTAGGAATAGGTACATATGCCATAACTTACCTCCCATCTTCTTTTTCCTTTGACAGTTCCTCTATATGCTCATATACGGAACCTATTTCCTCTTTAATACTTGCAATCTGTTCATCTGTATTTCTGTTATATCCTTCCTGCATCAAACAAAAATCATTATGACATCTACCTATATTTTTTGTTCTCTTGTCCAAATCATCAACCATGTTTTTAAGCCTGATTCTATCTATCACTGCCAAAACACCTGTTACAATTCCTACTGCTATAAATACTTTTTTTCTTTTATTCATCCTATCTTCCTTTCTTCTAATGTGCATTTAATACGCTTTTGGCCAGTGTTCCACTCTTTAACATCATTAACCCTAGCAAAACCGCATATCCAAGTATCGTAAATGTACTTGTGTGTATATCTGTTATCTGTATTGTCTTAACCAATACTGCGTATATTCCAAGACAAACTATTAAAAAGAGTCCTTGTAATCCAAGAGCAAAAAGCCCTTTGATGTAATTTGTTCCAATTTGTCCCCACTCACGATTCCCCATTGTGGCAAAAGGGATGGCTGAAACCGATGAGTAAACATAAATTTCAAACATTCTTCCGTAAACCACAAGCATAATCACAATGGATATAATTTGTATAGCAACTTTTATGAGAGATGTTTCAAATAGTATCATTACAAGTTCTCCAAGACCCTTATCCTTTAATCCCTCAACCATTTGAACAATCTGATCACCGGAAACAGTGGCAGAAGTATTTATCACTCCTGCCGCTTTGTTTACCAAACTTTGCCCCACATCAAAAACCGCCATACTAAACTCAAAAGCATGGGACACTAACCATACAGCAATCCACATCTTAATGATGTACTTAAAAAATTCAAAAGTATCTGTATCGTGCATATTGTTCTTTTGCATAACCATATTGATAAGCTCGATACATAAGATTGCTGTTATGATTAGTCCTGCTACGGGAATGATAACGGAGTCGTTAATGCTTTTAATGAAGCTAAAAACTTGTCCATTCCACCCCATTGGAGTTTTTCCCACATCCGTTGCAATAGCACCAACTTTATCGTTGATGTCAAGAAACATAGACTCTAAATTTGCTTGGATACCGCCCAGTAGAAGTTCCTTAAAAAACTCCTCTATTTTGTCGAATATTCCAAACATTTAAGTTCTCCTTTTCTTCTTACTTTAGTACATTTGCAAGAAGCGGAATCAGTTTAAGTCCTATAAGGACAATGCCTCCACCAGCCATTAGCTGCTTGATGCCCTGACTCTTTGCACCCGGATTATCATTACCATAACCTTCCATCAAGTTAATAACACCCCATGCACCTAGACCTGCTCCTACTGCCATTACCAAAATCTTTAATACATTAACTGCTTGAACAAAAAATTCCATATTAGTTTTCCTCCTTGTCTTCTTCCTTCTTTTCAATCTTGTTATATGACTTCACTACAAAATTTTTGTAAGTCTTTCCATCTTTTTCACGCTCCTTAAAGTAGCCAAAGATATGAATTAAATCTCCTTTTTCAAAACTTCTTGCCGTTTCTATTTTTTCTCCATAGGCTGCACAATTGATATATTCCTTGCCTTTACCATACTTTTTTACAAGCGTAAAGTTTACAACCTCAATAGTTTCTCCATCTTTTTCAAATGAGCCAAATACCGGTTCATTCACCAGATTGGCGTTAATGTTAATCATTTCTTGCTTCATTTAAAATTTCTCCTTTTCTCTTTAATAAAAAAGCGACTTGAAGTTTCATTTTCCAATCGCTTTATGTGTTCTATTATTTTTTACCTTGCCTATCTAGTAGGGCTTCTTATCCTGTTCATCTTTACCTCCTGATTGTAGGTACAAAAAAAGACGATAGATTATAATTTCTATCGTCTTGTATAAAGATTTTTTGCTATAACAATTCGCACAAATTATTTTATGCTTTCTTCAAATTTATACTTTACTTCATCTAAATTTTCAGAGATATATACTTCTGAAATTATATGATTAATTTTTTCATTATCTGCCTTTATTTTTATTCTTTTAATTTTTACAAATAGAAACTTAGAGATGTCTACATAATTATCTTTGATAATATAATAAATATAAGATGTTTTATTATTATAACTCTCATCTTCATGTTCTTCTCCACTATGTTTTAAAAGAATTGAATATCGATTAAAATAAAAATACCTTTCACATGCGATTACTTCATCTGCTTTTAAATCTCCATACCTCTCTGGAATTGTTATAGTAAAAATTTTTTCTAAGAAAAATATAAATAGATTTATACAATAAATAAAGAAGAATATTTTATTATACTGTAATAATGATATCGTAGAGCTATTACTATTTACTGAAATAATAGAAAAATAATATAAAATATAGAAATCTGTCAATAGCAGCCAAAAAATATAAACTAATCTTTTCCATGCAGAAATAAAATTCCAACTTTTAACTTTGCCATTCCTTAAAACAATATCATGTTTGTAAAATATATCTTTGTAAAAAATACCACTATATCCCAAGAATGCTATCAAAAAAGCTAGCAATAATAAAACAAAAGTAATACAGGTAAAATTTGAATAAACAAATTCTCCAAGATTAAAAATAAGTATTAATACAAAATATAATCCCTTTATAAAAATTTCAGGAAAGATATTTAACACCATTTCTTTTAATAAGCTTAAATCTATTAAGCATAGTAAGAAAGTAAATGGTATCACTATTTTGTGTAACCATGAATCTTTGTAATTTATCGAGAGATTATTCCCATATCCATCTTCTATACCCTCGATGCCTATTAGTTTTTTTATTTCCTCTTTCATAATGTCCTCCTCAAATACTTAATCTTACGCCTATATTATTAACCTGTATTTGATTTTTTATTTATAATTTAACTAGACTTGTTCCATAATTTATAAGTCTAGTTTATTAAATAGGCGATTTTGCTAATTTAGATATATTTTACCATATAAACAGTTAATTTAATCTAAATTCTTACTACCATTGTATTTACTTTTAACTTTGGTTTATCCTTCTTTTTCATATATTTCTCAACATTAAAAGCATTTCTCTTATCATAATCTTCCAAGAGCTTGTAATTCCTATGCTTCGTAATATCATATTTATCAGATAAGAACGGTCTAACTCCTCTCAATTGCAAGATACACTTGCTGCCATCCATTACCGTTATCTCGTCCTGACTCATTAAGTCTTTGCCTGTTTTCTGGTAATTGAGTCCAAAACTCTTTTGGTTGCTTCTTGTTTCAGAGGTGTTATAAAGGTCGATGGTTTCTTTTCCAAGTGTTTCAGATAGTTCTTTTAATGTTGTTTTTTCTTTTCCACCTAAGAATAGGGTACTATCACAGTTACCGACAATCGTATCTGCATTATCCTTGTAGATTGCTTTTAATTGAGATTGAGCTTGTAGGATAATACTTGCTGAAATTTCCCTTGAACGAATGGTGGCAATCAGCTTTTCAAACTTTGGAATAAGGCCGATATTGGCAAACTCGTCTAATAAAAATCTGACATGAATAGGTAACCTTCCGCCATATACATCATCTGCCTTATCACATAGTAGGTTAAATAACTGAGAATACATAATGGATACGACAAAGTTAAAGGTGTCATCTGTATCGGAGATTATTACAAATAGTGCTGTCTTCTTATCTCCAATGGTATCGAGCGCTAAATCATCCTCTTTCATCAATTCCCTTAGTTCCTTAATATCAAAAGGAGCTAGTCTTGCTCCACACGAGATTAAAATAGACTTGGCTGTTTTTCCTGCAGCAAGTTTATACTTCTTATATTGCTTAACAGCAAAGTGGTTAGCCTCTTTCTTTTCCAGTGCTTCAAATAATCTATCAATAGGATTCATATATGTTTCATCATCTTCTCGAACTTCTGAAGCGTCTATCATATCTAATAAAGTGGCAAAGTTCTTTTCTTCTCTTGGTGCTTCATAGAATATATACCCAATTAGAGCTGTATAATAAAGCTTTTCCGCTTTGACCCAAAAATCCTCACCTGATTTTTCCCCTTCTCCCTTGGTATTTGCAATGATTGTCTGTACCAATTTGAGTATGTCTTTTTCACTTCTTAAATAGGCAAAAGGATTATATCTCATAGACTTTTTAAAGTTTATGGTATTTAGTACTTTAATATCATAGCCATTTTTTTCTAACATCTTGCCACACTCTATTACAATCGTACCTTTGGGGTCAGTTACAACATAGAAAGAGTGCATTTGCATAAGATTAGGTTTGACATAAAATCTTGTCTTTCCTGACCCAGATCCTCCCACAACCAGCACATTTTTATTTCTAGCATATTTGGGATTCTTAGGTCTGGAGTTCATAGTTAAGCTTTCTGTTTGAGTAAGAATCACATTGTTTTCAAACTTAGGGTCAATGTATGGCTGAATATCTTTTTTATCTCCCCATCTTGCTGAGCCATACTCTTTTCCCTGTCTGAACTTTTTTGCATTTTTCCCTTTGGTATAGACAATAACTTTAATTAAAGCTGCCAATCCTATGCCCATTAAAATATCAGCCACATGAATACTGGGCAGTAAACTCATAGTATTAAACTCTAATATTCCTTGAAAGATTTTATCTATTACATCTCCACCAGTATAGGCTCTTACATGATGAGAAAAGATATTCCCTATATAGAAAAATGCAAGATAGGAAATGTTTTGTTTTACAAACTTTGCCTTATCTTGCACTTTGAATAAGCCTTTGATGTCTTTTATTATCTTATCAATCATAGGCTTTGCTCCTTTTGTTTGTTTTTGACTTTATCCTTAGAAATGGTATTCTTTGCCATCTCCTTGAACTTTTCAATATTCTTATGAATAGATTCTTTTCTCTCCGTTTTCTTTTCTGATTCTGAAAGGGCGTGCTTAAAAGCTTTATCCATTACTTTCATGTCTTTTGCCTGAAAGAATACGGAATATTTTCCGCTTTCTTTATCTTTCATCACCGAAAACTTTACACCGTAACGGTTAAGCTCTTTTTTCAGTTCTTTCAACTCCGCTTCTTTTACCGGAATTTCTTCAAGTTGTCCTTTTTTTTACCATATCTTTGAGCTTTACTTCGTTGCCATTAACATTAAGTAGATTTTCAAGTCCTCCAAATTTTCCAGCCTTTTTCATTAGTTTCTTTAGTAAATTTAAAATTTCCTTTCCCGTTACTTTAGCAGCCTTAACTTCCATATTCAGTGTTTTTCTTGCGATTTCTTCATTGATCAAGTTCGCTCACCTCCCATCAATAGTCTTTCCTTGTTTTGATTTAATTTATTTTTATGAATTTTCTTTCTATAATCTTCTCCTACCACCATTACAGGAATGCACATTTCAATAATCCTTGAATAGATTCGTTGATATTCAACTCCCTCTGTGCAGCCATAAATACTATCATAGGGTAAATTGGTTGTAAAAATTGTCGGTTTTTGCTTTAAATACCTATTGTTAATGATGTTATATACCTGTTCTTTTGCGTAAGCCGTATCTCGTTCAATGCCTAAATCATCTAATATAAGAACTGGAGTATTTACAAGGGAGTCAATATATGCGTTCTTATCAAAATCAAATCCACCTTTTTGTAGTTCGTTGATTATCTGTGCAAAATTTCTTATTTTTACACTGATTTGATACTGTTCAATTAGAGCATTGGCGATTGAGCAAGCAAGATAAGATTTCCCTGAACCAACGCTTCCATAAAATAACAGTCCAATGTTTTCTTTTTTCATATCTTCATATTTTTTTACAAAATTCTTAGAAATAGTAAGGCTTTGATTTTCTTTTCCTTGATAATTATCAAAGGTATATGACCACTGAATTATAGAGTTAAAACAGCTACTCTTTAATCTTTCTATTTTCATCTGTTTTTCTCTTTCTTTTCTCTTAAGTTCTCTATCTCTATCACATTTGCAAGAGGTCTTAAATATCATCTGCTTTCCTGAAAATTCTAAAACTTTCCCATCTTTTCTTTCATGACACTCTTTACAGTATGCGTGTCCATCTTTGATATACTCTGTTTCAGGATCATAAGAATACTCTACATTTTCTATCATCACTTTTTCTAATTCTTTTATCATAAGTGTTCTCCCTTATCATAATCCTCCCATGTAGGGATATTGGATGTTTTCTTACTTCCTTGGTCTTTATAAAACCAAGAAAGGATTGTTGCTTTATGGTCTTTATATGTCTTTCCGGTACTCTTGATATAGGCTGATAATCTTTCGATATAGTTATCAAGCTGTGAGTTCATTTTAATCTGCAAATCTGCTATATCTTCGTCCTTCAAAAATACATTTTGGAATGTGCCAAGTCCGATTTCTCCAAAACTATACTCTCTCTTACTATACTTACTCTTATTATTATCTATATAGTTAGAGTCAACATTTTTAACTTCCTGAAGTTCATTTTCTTTACTTCTGAAGTTAAAATCTTTTACTTCTGAAGTTAAGTTTTTTGACTTCTTGAAGTTATTTTCTTTTACCGCTAATACACTCATAAAATCTTTAACATAAATGATATTAGGTTTACCAAGTCCAAGCCTTACTCTTTCAATTAGTCCTATTCCTTTTTTACTGTCTAACTCATCTAGGGTTTTTATTGCAGTAGGCTTTGAGATATTTCTCCTTTTCATAATTTCATCGACTGTGAAATAGATAAATACCCTGCCTTCCCTATCTATCCATTTATTCTTGAAAGACATTCCTGTTCGCTTTAAAAGCATAGAATAAAGGATAATTGCTTCAGCAGACAGTCCTTTATATTCTTCTCCGTCCACCAATATCTCAGGTACTTTCAGAAAATTAAATCGTTCCGCTTCTCGATTGTAAAAATAATCAAAGTCCATCTTTCACCTCCTTACTTAGATTTTGCAAAGAAAAAGACGATAGTTTTTTTCTCTATCGCCTTTGGTAACCATTTTTATGAAATTTTTTAAATTGATTTTATTGTTTCATTGATACCTTGTAAAAAAGCTATAACTACTGCTCCAACCATTGGTATTCCGTAAGGACTTAATAAGAATCCTAATACCAATGCTTCTATCCCTATTGAAAAATTCTTTTGAAACAATGATACTACTCCAGCAAAAACACACATAATCATCAATAAATATAATACTGTTGTCCCTATGGCAAGTAAAAATGTTAGAAAAGCTGTAAGGATACTTAACAGCAAACTAATTGGGAACAAAATTATTTTTAATATCCATCTCATTTATTTCTCACCTTCCTTACACCGGAAAGGCTGACATAATAATGGCTTGAAATATATTCACACTCATAAACGCCTCCTCTTAGACTTAATTATTTGATTTTCATGATTACAAAAATAAGGATACAGTGCTGAAAGCTCCTATTTATCAAGCTTTTTTCTCTGTATCCCTATTATATCTCAAGCCCATAGCTCTAAAACTTAAACACTAGTATTGAAACAATCAATACGGTCTTATATCCATTCAAAACAACATAGCTCTAAAACTTAAATTATTCAATTGTAGGCGCCTCCGCTGTCTTATATCCATTCAAAACAACATAGCTCTAAAACAATGATTTACTTTAAATATTTTTAGTTTATGTCTTATATCCATTCAAAACAACATAGCTCTAAAACAACAGGAGGGATCTAATAATGGCTTTATTAGTCTTATATCCATTCAAAACAACATAGCTCTAAAACTCAATGCCTTGTGTTTCACTACAACTTACAGTCTTATATCCATTCAAAACAACATAGCTCTAAAACCAGTCTTTCCTGTCAATTGTTTTACACCACGTCTTATATCCATTCAAAACAACATAGCTCTAAAACAAAACATCACACCAAAAAAACGATTATAAAGTCTTATATCCATTCAAAACAACATAGCTCTAAAACTATATAATAGATATGGTGCTGAAAACATTTGTCTTATATCCATTCAAAACAACATAGCTCTAAAACAGCACCTAGCGTTAAACATAAAAGTTAAAAGTCTTATATCCATTCAAAACAACATAGCTCTAAAACTACCAGTTTTTACTATCATTTTTAATCTAGGTCTTATATCCATTCAAAACAACATAGCTCTAAAACGGTGTGTGTAGTCAAAAATAAAAAAGGTAAGTCTTATATCCATTCAAAACAACATAGCTCTAAAACTGTAGGTGAGGTTTCTATATGCTGGATCAAGTCTTATATCCATTCAAAACAACATAGCTCTAAAACATTTTTTGTCTTTGCCATGTTTAACACTTCGTCTTATATCCATTCAAAACAACATAGCTCTAAAACACGATTGTGTTGTGATTGTGTGTTGTGCGAGTCTTATATCCATTCAAAACAACATAGCTCTAAAACGACATTTATATTATAAACTAATTCTTTTACGTCTTATATCCATTCAAAACAACATAGCTCTAAAACATTCAGTTTCATATAAAGCCTCGACGTTTAGTCTTATATCCATTCAAAACAACATAGCTCTAAAACTAACAGATATTGATTACTATATGATGATAAGTCTTATATCCATTCAAAACAACATAGCTCTAAAACGCACCTCACACGCCACGCCAGCTCGCACAAGTCTTATATCCATTCAAAACAACATAGCTCTAAAACATAATATAAATATCAAGTCGATAATAAATTGTCTTATATCCATTCAAAACAACATAGCTCTAAAACTCTATTGTTCTTTATATGTTCTTTCATTCAGTCTTATATCCATTCAAAACAACATAGCTCTAAAACGAACAAGCAACACACAAGCACACAATCACAGTCTTATATCCATTCAAAACAACATAGCTCTAAAACTTATAACTATTGAAGAAATGGATACATTAAGTCTTATATCCATTCAAAACAACATAGCTCTAAAACAAAAACATACAAAAATATACACTACTATATGTCTTATATCCATTCAAAACAACATAGCTCTAAAACTATCAATGTTTTCTTGACTATCCCAATAAAGTCTTATATCCATTCAAAACAACATAGCTCTAAAACAAGGAAGGAGGAAACTTAATGGCAGAATCTGTCTTATATCCATTCAAAACAACATAGCTCTAAAACGGCATCACCATGTTTTATTAAAATTTACTGGTCTTATATCCATTCAAAACAACATAGCTCTAAAACAACCATCCTCAATCGTCCGCAATCGTCAATGTCTTATATCCATTCAAAACAACATAGCTCTAAAACGATTAAGATCCACAACAATTCCTATCATTTGTCTTATATCCATTCAAAACAACATAGCTCTAAAACGTGTTGTGTGAGAGTGTGTAGTTTATAATCGTCTTATATCCATTCAAAACAACATAGCTCTAAAACCATAAGTTTTTATAGCTAGATCGCTTTCAGGTCTTATATCCATTCAAAACAACATAGCTCTAAAACCGAACATCTTTTGTTTGTGTCATGGCATAAGTCTTATATCCATTCAAAACAACATAGCTCTAAAACGAATTGATTGGGAAGTAGAAAATAATACACGTCTTATATCCATTCAAAACAACATAGCTCTAAAACAATAAATACTTTCATTACTTTATCAAAATCGTCTTATATCCATTCAAAACAACATAGCTCTAAAACTCTATCTATCTTGCTATCTAATCGTTTATGGTCTTATATCCATTCAAAACAACATAGCTCTAAAACTCGACCTGATATTTTATATTATAAACAAATGTCTTATATCCATTCAAAACAACATAGCTCTAAAACCTCGCAATGCCTGGAGACCCTATTATGAAGCTATTTGTTTTTGCGAAAACTTCAGTTTTGAATGGGTAATTTTTTATTCTTCAAATTTATAAACATAATATTCTGAATCTATTACATATTGAGGGTATCCATATAACTTTCGTGGTTCTATAAAAAGTGTACGTAACCCATAACTAGTAATGTATTCAAATAAATCATGGACTTGATCTTGTGTTAAATAAGAAAGTGAATTGATAATGATTAATAACTTCTTTTTTTTCAAATAATTAACTACTTGAACTATATCATAAAAGCGTTCATTTATCGAGTGATAATCAGTAGCAATTGTCACATTAAATAACTTCAAAACTGCTTTTATATCCACTTCATTAGCTATTAAGTCTAGCTCTGAATCTATTAATACATCGTCTACTTGTACTAGTAATTGGTGCAGAGTTTGCTCTAATTGATTCTTTTTTTCAGGCGTCTCATTTAATTGATCTATTATATCTTGATAGATTATATTTAAGAAAGTGGTTGAATTAATTTGATACCCTAGTATATCTGTGATTATAACCATTTCATTGGCTTTTAAGTTATTGTTTTTATGGTCATAAAATTTTAACTCTGCCTCTTCAGTGTAAGAGTATATTTGTTCAATAATGTTTGAAAAAAGTTTGACCTCCTCAATTACCAATAGTGTAGGACATTCAATTAAAACCGGTTGATCGAGCATTTTAAAATTAATCTTCACTCTAATCTCCCTCCCCTAAAATCACAATACGATCTGTTCGATTCGCAATGGATACGTCTGATTCTCCTACCAAATATATCATCCTTGAAAATTGTTTTTCAGTCACTGTTAAAAGTGTGACTAATCCTTCTTCTGGAATATGTTTTTTTAAACGATTAATTTGCGCCACTTTAGCCGTTGAATTAAGTAAAATCTTACTATAAATTGAGTACTGATGCATAATAAAACCTTCATCAATTAAAAATTTTCTAAATTTACGATAGTCTCTTTTTTGCTCCAAACTAGCAACGGGCAAATCAAACATTAATAATAAACGCATAAATCTATAAGACATCTCTAAACTCCGGCTGCCTATTATCCTCCTCATTCAAAAATTTAATCGATCGTTTTGTATAATCGGCAATGATATTCGTTAAAAACATCTCTTGATCCCTATAAGCGAATGTTCGACTAAATATTTTAAAGAGCTTTAATTTAATCACTTTGAACTCTTCGCCTTGATACTTATAAACGATAGTATCAATTATTATTCGAAAGGGTTCCATTAAGTCACTTGCTAAATTAAATTCATTAAATTGATTATCATGTTTGATTCCTAATTGAGTTAAACAACCATTTTTTACAATTTCTCTAGCAAACATGCTTAAAATAAGGGTATACCCATAATCCAAGGCGGCATTAATAGTACTGGGATCTGTCCGTACAAAATCTGCTCCAAAAAGTGTGGTGAAATATAACCGAGAAGCATGCGCTTCTCGATTACTTTCATCAAAAGATAGAATGCCCTTACTAAAGTGTCTTAATGTTTCAGCTTTAGTATTAGCGCCTAGCTCCTGCAAAAAACTAGCCTGATTTAAAATTTTTTGTCTAATAATATTTCTCCATAGTTCATTTTTAAAAGAGACAGCCCACCTCATCTGTTTTTTCAATTGTAAGGAACTATCATGGCGTCCATAATAAGGTTGGAGCATACTTTTAGGTAGACGTTTTTCATCGCAAAAAACAACCAGTACATTATGATCAGCTAAATGTTTTAATAGCATCGTCGTTAGTGTAATATCAGTTGTTTCTAAAATAAGTATATCGATTTCTGACAAATGAATTAATTCGGTTGCTCGTGCACTTCGATAGTATAAATGGTGATTTTTATAGCTCAACTTGGAATGTGAGTTAACCACCACTGTCCGCCACGCCATTACAATTCCTCCAACTTTATTCTCGTTTCATAAAGACCAGTTATAGAATAGAATATTAATATAGATTCTTTTAAGCTTCCTAGAGTATACCTAACGCTAGACTGAGTTATATTTTCATCTAAAAAATTAAATGCAGCAGGTGCTCCATAAGAAACAAAAGTAAATAAAGAAACAATTGATTTGGCTAGGCCATTGATATCCTGACTCTTCTTCTGATAGATTGTTTCTAACCGTTTAGTAACTTTAGGTTTTTGGATATATTGATCAGCAAATCTAATAACCTCCTGGAAGATTAAATCAAACTTTTCTAAGTGATTATTTACATATTCTACACTTTCAGGATATTTACTTTCATCATAATGTTGAGCATGATAGACCATTGGCACTAAATGAGCAGATAGAACAAACTGATTACCTTTTTGAGCTTCTTGATGCGATGAAATCAAACGTCTTGCGCCCTCTTTTGTTTCGTAGAGTGTGTATTTCTTTAACACAAGGTATTCAGCGTCTTCTCGAAAGCCCTTGTCGCTTAAAAATTCTTTTGGAGATTGCTTAAACTTAGCTTTTTCTTGCATTGTTACGCCGATGAATTGCCATTTCTTCTTATCTTTTATTGCTAAAGTAAAGGCGGTTTTAGGGTTCAAATACCCTCCATATTTATTTATATCCAATCCTTCTTTTATTGGTATGAGTTTCTCTGAAGTCCCCTTAGGGTTTAACGTTTGTTTGTATAATTCTCCAGATTGTTCTTCTACTTTTTTGACGATATTCATCTGCTTTGAAGATAGCACTTTTTTAATTGTCTGCATTTCTTTATTTTTATCCCAAAGAACCTCGCCTGTCTTTTCGTCAATCACAAAGTCTTCCACAAAGAAATCAATCATCTGATCATATTTCATTTTTCGATAAGAAGCTTTGTTTTTAATAGAACTAGATTGATAAGAAAATTGACCATAGACCAAGTCACGTTTCACTCTTGGATTAACTTTCAAAATTTTATTAGCCACCACTGCATTTAAATATGCATCATGTGCATGATGATAATCGTTAATTTCACGAACTTTATAAAGATTAAAATCTTTTCTAAACCGACTTGCTAAAGTAGATTTTATGGTGACGATATCTACAGTTTTTTCAGCCGAAGAATCATTTAAAATCGTATCTAAAATATTAGCAACATATTTAGTTATCTGGCGCGTTTCTACCAAGCTTCGCTTAAGGAAACGTTCTTTTTCTTTCTCGCTCAATCCTCCTCTTTCGGCTTTGGTAAGGTTCGCTAGTTTCCGTTCGCTCATAAGTCCTGAGTTTTGTAAACGTTCCCAGAAACTTCGCTGTTTATCGACGATAGCTTTAGAAGGGACATCGTCCAATTTTCCCCTATTTTTTGCAGAACTAACAAGAACTTTATTATCAATCGAGTTATCTGTAGTAAAACTTCTTGGAATAATATGATCAATATCATAAAAAGATAAACGATGAATATCTAAAGGCTCTCCTGTATACATATCTTTCCCGTTTTGTAGATAATATAAATAGAGACGATCATTTTGTAAGGTTTCATTAACTATCGGTTGCTCTTTTAATAAATTACTACCAAAGTCCTTCAAGGCAGTCGTTAATTTATCTTCGCGTTTCTTAGATTGCTTCTTACCAAAAGCTGTCGTTTGATGTTCACGAGCCATTTCAACTACTACTGAATGAGGAGCGTATCCCATAATCCCTACCACTTCTTCTACAATTTTTAGAGATTGTAAAATTGATTTTTTTATAGCAGGCGAGCCTGGCAACTCATAAACCATATCCTCTAACGCTTGATCTTGTTCAATATTTTGAGCGCGTTCAATAGTCTCTTTAAAGCTAAGCGTTTCATCGTTAATTAATTGCATGAAATTTCGATTGTGATGGCGATCTACTCCATCATCATCCTTTAAATAGTCCATAATTGTCTTATGCGATTGCTTATCACGAATACCATCAATTAATTTTGCTGACAACCTTCCCCAACCTGAGTAATTTTTTCGAGAAAGATGCTTAATCATTTCTGGTGTTAAGTATTGATTAAATTGTTGCAATTGTGTTTTCTTCATCTTACGATCTTCGAAAATAGTCAGAATAAATATAATCTTTTCTAGCATTTGCGAAAGCGAGTCATCATCAAGTAAGGCTTGCATTCCTTCAATTTTCATAAAATCTAAATAGGTTGAATAACTTGCATTAAATCTTCCATCAATCCCATTGATTTCACTGGCTTTTATAGCCAACTCATTTATTAGAAATTTTTTTAAATTTTTCTCGCTGACAGAATGATTTTTCTTAAATAATTGATTAAAAATGGCTTCTTTTTCTTTTTTAGAAAAAAATTGAAGCCGTTGTCGCTCATCTTTATAGGAAACTTTTGTTAGTTCATTAAAAATGGCGAATTTTTGATACAGCAAACTTCGCTTAGGTAGTACCTTTTCCTCTGGAAGATAAAGGTCGTAGTTGGTCATTTTTTCAATAAAAGAAGTAGCAGATGCTTCTAAATTGACCACACTCTCAAAATTCCACGGTCTAACAGCTTCATTTGACTTTCTTGTCATCCATGAAAAACGATCTTCATTTGTTTTAGCAAGTGGCCCGACATAATAAGGAATTCTAAATTTGAATATCTGTAATATTTTATTACGGTTTTTGGCTAAAAATGGATAATACTTTTCTTGATGATTTAAGATAGCCACTAACTCTTCTTGATGGACTTGATGAGGAATACTTCCATTATGATAAGATCGTTGCTTTCTTAATAAATCCTCTGTCTCCATTTTATGAATAAAATAATCACTGCCCTTAATGTTTTTAATTTCAGCTCGAAGGTATTTATAAAACTCTTCGAGACTAGCTTCGCCGTCTATATATCCAGCATAACCTTTTTTTGTCTTATCCCTAAAAAGATTATAGTATAAACTCTTCGAATGATTTGCAACAAGGTCTTTAAGCTTTCTTAAATCTTCTTTATGTTCATTGTATTGACTTATCATATTATCAGAAAGGAGCGCATTTGTTTTTACACCACTCGGTTTCAAAACGCCTGCTAATTCAATAGCATCGTAAGTTGCCTTAGCCGTCGTAAATAATTCTAAATGCTCATCACCTATTTTTCCCAACAACTCTTCTAAATCCTCATTGTAGGTCTCTTTCGTTAGTTGCAACTCTGCTTTTTCTTCTAAATCAAAAGCCTTTTGAAAGTTTCCCTTATTTCCAACAATCAGATTTAAAAATTTTTCTAACGGGTGTGACGTTTTTATTTTTAAGAGATTTCTTACTCGTTGATTCTTAGCTGATCTAGCAATTTTTTCTTTAAAAATTAATTCAATTTGACTTGATTCCTCATCAGTTACTATTATTTTATCTTCTGGGAAAGCTTGATTAAACGTTTTAATAAATTGAAGCCATTGTTGTTTAATGGAAGTGTTTTTTAAGTCTAAGTCGCCTTCAATTAAAAAATGTCCACGGTATTTGATAATATGGGCGAGTGCCAAATAAACTAATCTTAAATCAGCTTTCTCGCTACTATCAGCTAAGTGTTTACGTAAATGATATATCGTTTCAAAGTTTAGGTGGTATTGTTTTTCCTCATCCATGTTTCCAAATATAGGGTATATGTTGTAAGGTTTGTCTTCGTCTGTAAAAAAGCTGTTGTCTAAACGTTCAAAGAAATTTTCATCCACTTCTTTTATCGCTTCAAAAAAAAGATCTCTTAAATATACAATTCGATTTCGCCGACGACGTAATCGCCGACGACTCGTTCTTTTCATTCGAGTATCTTCCGCAGTTTGTCCCGTATCAAAAAGGCGAACTCCCCAGAAATTCTTCTTAATTTTCTTACGATCAGTGTTGCCTAATATATTCATGTTTTTTCTCACAAGTTGGAGGTCTTCCGTTAACACAGCCCACCCTACTGATCCCGTCCCAATATCTAATCCAATCGTATAAGGTTTCTTCACTTAATCTCGCTCCATTTCATTGAGTTTTAGTATCATTTTTAAGATAACGGTTACATTATAACATAGCATTATATGAAAGAAGATAATTTTTTTAAAAATATTCAATTTTTCCAATAATAAAAAAATAATATAGAGCGTTGACACAAATGATTTTTATGTTATTATATAGATGTTGTATCCATTCAAAACAACATATGCGAGTTAAAATAAGGTTTAACCGAACCCAACTTATGGCGCTGTCTCGGCGCTTTTTTTTTAGCTAAAATTATGAAATTAACCACGCTAGAAGGTGAATTGTTTGTGTACAATGCGCTCATTCACTCTCTCATTCCATCTAAAATAGTAACCGCTTCTCAAGTGCTGCGAACACTCACTTTTGCAATGAACCTACTCTCTCCCCACAGAAAAAGCCCCCGCATCCGTTTAGGATGAAGGGGGATTTCTTATACAGTCGAGACGATCTATTAAAATTTATCATGGAGTTTAAGGATATCTAGCAACATTTCATCCCTATATTTTAATAAGGATTCCCGATCATTTCCAATTTCTTTTGGTCTGTTTTTAAGCGATTCTGCGACCATTTTCGGAATTTTCTCCTTGGCTTCTTCGGGAATTTCAGTCCATGTAGCAAGGTCTTCTAACCAGCTTTCTAACGATGGACCGATATGTTTGAGGACAGCTTCAATTCCACCTTCTCCTCCGCCTAGTTCAAAGACAAGACCCGGTCCCATAATTCCCCAACGAATGCCTGGTCCAAAGGTAACTGCCTTATCAGCATCTTCCATCGATACTGCACCGTCTAAGACCATCGAGATAAGCTCTCTAAAAACAGTCGCTTGAATTCTGTTAGAAACAAAACCTTTTAATTCTTTATTCAATACAATCGGTTCTTTATTAGAAGACTTAAAGATTTCTTTAGCCACTTCAATCGCCTGATCACTCGATTTTTCGCCTTTAGCCAATTCAATTAGCGGAATCAAGTGCGGGGGATTATAAGGGTGTGCTCCGATAATTCGATCGGGTTTTTCAGCAAATTTAGCGATTTCTGAAATAAGCAAGCCAGAGGTTGAAGAACCCATTACTGCTTTTTCTGGTGCATATTTTTCAAAGTCTTTAATAAATCCTTGTTTTATTTCATAATCTTCAGGTAAACACTCTTGAACATAATTAACATCTGCTAGCGCTTCTTCTAAGTTTCCTGTATAAGAGATTCTGCTTAAAATTCTATCTCTTTCTTCTGATGTAAAAACATTTTGAGTAACTAGGGTATTT
Organism: Facklamia sp. P13055; assembly: GCF_050409445.1. Classification (NCBI taxonomy): domain Bacteria; kingdom Bacillati; phylum Bacillota; class Bacilli; order Lactobacillales; family Aerococcaceae; genus Facklamia; species Facklamia sp. P13055. The sequence goes on along the minus strand of NZ_JBNUPL010000001.1, from coordinate 185,562 downwards.
AAAGCATTATCAATATATTTTTTTACTTTTTCTTCTTCTTCTTCCCATTTGTTATAAGAAACTACATTATATCCTCCAATAGCAAAAACAATGGGGAAAGAACTACCTATCACACCACCAGCAATAACGGTAATCTTTTTATCCATATAAAACGCTCCTTTAAATACAAAAACCAACCCTATAACTGATTTCATTAACTAGTGATAAACAAGACTATGTTCCATATCGTTTTAACGAACAACCCCATTGAATGTCATTAGTTATCTCCTATCCTTTTCTTGAAGCCCCCTTCCTAAAGCAATTCATTAAAGCAACGAACTGTCAATCTATACACATTCAATTTATTGGTCTTCGTTAACAAATTTATCTTAGAATAAAAATAGAAGTCTTTCAAGAATTCTGAATTCGTTGTTTTTTAATATCATACAATTCAAAACACCCGTCTTTTAAGGGTGTTTTGAAAGCATTTTTACTGTCAATTACAATCCATATAAACTATCTTTATTTTTAATGACCATTTAAATTATAAGGAGACAGTCTGTTGAAGATCAAAAAGGTTAAAAAAATCTATTGTATCCATTTTTCCTTCTTATTCATCCACTTGTATCCTACTTCAAGAGAACATTAACCTACTCATCGTTTTTCGACTATGTGATAGGTAGTGGAGTAATTTTTTAACTATTATATGGACCCACAATGGCTAATTGTTGACCTGGCTTGATTTTTAGAGTCACTCCGTTAATGATCGAATAATCTTTGTAACTAAAGTGGACATCTTCTAATTCGATCGGACTTGATAAATATGTCTTGTCTTTTAGATGATCTTCTGTTTTTTGTTCCAAAATATGAACAATTTTGCTTAGAGAACCTTTCATTCTTGAATAATCTGAAATCTGTTCGAAAAATGCCCCGATTAGGTTTAATAATTGAAGTTTTTAACTAATTAATGGAATTCTTATTTCATTCGTTTTTTATTTTTTAATTAGGTTAAAAAGACGATATTGCTATCTCTTTAGCTTTGTCTGTGAATTTGTTTATTCTACAAACAGGGATTTGTTAAAGAATTTTATCTCTCTCCTAAATTAAACATTATTTTCTAAAAATGGTTGAACCAGATCCAACCACTCTAAAGGAAGATAAACTGATAGGTAACCATGACCATAACCTTTTACTTGGTATAGCGTACAATTGGAATGCATTTTTCGAAATAGCTTGGCTGAATCCTTGACACAGTTCATTTCTTTTTCACCATAAATATATAAAACCTGTGCTTTACTTTCTATAATAGATCTTTTTAGTTTATATCCTCCCATATATGTTCGGTACATTGTAATTAATGTTTTCATGGGAAGTCTTGGCATATCTTCCATATAATAGTTTTCTAGTTCTGCTGGGTAAGCCATATTTGGATACATTTTTTTCATTAAACTAAGTTGAACTTTACTAGCTAATTTACTAAACATAAGTTTACCAAAAAGTTTTACAATTATCGTACTAACTCTTGCTAATTTTGGCTGAGGAATGCAAAGACTTCCATCTATGATTGCTTTCTGTGCTATTTCATTGTCTAATGATAATAACTCCATAACAATTTGCCCACCCAAAGAAACACCACCTACAGCATACAATTCTCCATCACAATTACTTTTTATATAATCCATAATTTGCTGTGCAAAATTTTCAGTCGAGATATAATCTTTCTGATATTCTTCTCCATGACCATCAAGTGTGGGTAAAATGACATGGTAGTTTTCGGATAACATACGCGCTTGGCGAAGATAATTCCACCAAGAATTACCTCCACCATGCACCAATAATATATGTGGACACTTTCGATCGCCAAATTCATGAAATTTCATATTTCAGTACCCTCTTTACTTCTATTTTGTAGGAAGTATATCATTTAGATTTTAAACTAAATCTTATTAAATTAGTAGAGACTTTCACCTTATTTTCTCCTTCTACCGTTTTAATTAATATAATTTTATAAGTGTGTCAGCCAATCGATAGAATATAAAATTCCTTCTTGTATTAGCCAAGTAAACACAAAAGTAGAAACAGCTTTTGTTGGGATAAAAATTAAAATAAACTTTTTAAAAGACAAAGAAGTCAGCCCAGCAATCATACATAGAATATCATCAGGCGCGGCTGGTAAGAAGAATAATGTTCCTAATATCCAAGCAAAACGATTAACATTTGATGTCCAAGCCATATATCTCTTATAACACTTTTCCGAAATAAAGCAGAGTATAAAAAATTTTCCGTACTTACGTGCCAGAAAGAAAGCAATAATCGATCCAATGGTAATCCCTATATAATTATAAATAAAACCAATTAAAGTTCCAAAGACAAAATTTCCTGCTACTGAAGTCATCCCACCTGGTATGATGGGAATAACTACTTGAAAAATTTGTACTCCAATGAAGAAGAGCGGCCCCCAAAAACCTAATTGACGGAGGTGAACGGTAAACATTCCACCTTGATTTTCAGGCTTAAAATACGTGCCACAAGAAATAAAATAAATAATAATCATTGAAAGAATTAAACCGACAAGGGTTATTATCTGAACTATTTTCCGATACTTTTTTACCCGTGAGCGTAAATCTAACTCTAGCATAAATAATAAACCCCATTTCATCTATAATTATTATATGATCCAACTGATTACTTAAACCTAGTATAGAGTCCTAATGTGATAAGAAAGTGATAATGTTTGTATTCGCTTAAATTATTTAGGGAGATTTGAATTTAATTAAAAGACTTAAAATTAATTAAAATAGGTTAATTTCTCAATTTCTACGGAAAACTTTTCTTCTTTAAACCTTTATTATTCCAGTTTTTTTACCCTCTTCTTAGACAAAATAAAAGATGTGCTAGAAAACCATGCGGATGTCTAGCACATCTTTATAATGTTAAACTTAGATCGTTCTAATTAAATCAATAATGGGTCTATCTAAAATTCTTTTTAATGAGAGGTAATAGATAAGTATATTAATTAGATAGATAACCAAAGAAAATCCTAAAAATAGTAAATAGTAATAGTTATTAATCAGAACCCCCAGACTTAGAGTGGAGGATAACAATGAAATACTAATCATAACGCCAAGCGTCACAAAAATTGAAAGCATAAACGATTTTATTTGTTCGAAGAAAAATTCCTTTAGATAGAGTTTTTTTAATTCTTTTGAATCCATTCCACAAGAATAAAACATGCCAATTTCTTTTTTCCTATTCATTAAACTCATATTAATGGATGAATAGCCATTGGTTAAATTTAAGATAACTATAATCAAACCTATCGCCACAATAATTTTTATTAAGGAGTTTAGACTCTGAGCTCGATTTTTTTTGACTTCTTCTCCTGAGATTATCTCGTATTGGTCATCATAAGCTACCTGCTGATTAATCTTCGCTTCAATATAATGCTTCACATCATTCACTTCTGCTTCAGCGACATTTATTTTTAATTTATAGGGATAGCGAGCGACTTCCGAATTAGCATCCTCCATCAAGCGATGATAATTAGCAAAATCAGTATAAAGCTTAACTTGAAAGGGCAGCGTCCGCGACTCATACATACCAGGATCATTAATGGTGGTAGCGATTTTAATTTTTGACCGATAGTTTTCACCAATGAATATATCCATTTTTTCAACATTTTTGAAATAAGGGATTTTTTTTGCCTTGGCAATTGGTGTTTGAGGATCCTCTTGAACCCGATTATCTAAAATGAATTGCCCCTTCTCTCCTCCCATCTTTTTTAAATCTTTTTCTTCTAAAGCAATCAAGAAGCCTTCAAGATAATCTGATTCCATTTTTTCTAGTTCTTGTTTTAGTTTTTTGCCTAAACCAACTTCCTCTGCCTGGTTGGATAAGGCTAAATTATTTTCAATAGATAAGTACTTCGCTTTCGAAATATACCCTTTATTATGCGGTATTTCTTTTAAGATATCTTTTAAGACTACAGGAATTTCATTATCTTTACTATAATAATCAACGATAATATTATACCCTTCATCAAAGTAGCCAAAATTAGTATAATAACGCGAAATTGACACAACCAAAAGGAATAAAGAAATGATTATAATACCTATAGCTGAAATATATGTCTGCGATTTTATACTTGCTAGGTTATTCAATCTTAGCTCTTGCCAAAGATTATCAGCTTTTTTTTTACTTGTTTTACCCAAGCTAATATTACCCTTTATTCCGTCAATAATACTGATTTGAGTGATTTTTCTTGTTGGAGTTATGACTGCAAATAAGACCACTGAAAAAGTAATCAATAAGATGACCAGACTTAAAAGAGGATTAATTTGGATTAATTCTATTTTTGTCACTTCTTGTGCTTTTTGAATATTAATAAATAAATCAGATAAGATTGCAAATCCCAGGAAATGCCCAATTAAAATTGGGATGATAGATAGCCAAATAGCTTCCTTCACTAACAGCTTATATATTTGTAAATTGGTAGTTCCAATCGACTTATACACTGAAAGCTCTTTTATTTTTCTAAGTCCCCATACCCAGAATATATTTTTGATGAAAAAGATAAATAGAGCTAAACAGACAATTAAGGAAAAAATGATCATAGCTTTTGACATAAATTGTTGTATCGGATCATTTTCAACCCCGAAATATGCAATTAGTCTTTCATTAAACTCTAAATCTAGAGTGCGATCTAATGTTTGACTCATTTGTTCTTGTAGAGTCTCTCTATTTTTATAAGCCTCTTCAAAAGAATCAAATTTAATTGAAGCTTGCAGTGGTTGATCACTAATGGCATAGGTCAATGCATAGGTAATTTTACTATATTTATTATAGACATCTTCATAAACACCTACGATTTCATACTCTTTAGTATTTATTACATTAAATGTTTCTTCATTAGTTACCGTACTTAACGGACCTACTTCTTTTTGATTAACCACTCGACTACCCAGTTTAATTGATAGTCTATTCCCTAATTTAAGCTGATGCTTATCAATAAAGGATTTGGAAAGGACTATTTGTGAATCATTTTCAGGAAAGTGTCCTTCAATCATCTCTGAATAGCTTCGCATTTGATTGATTGATTCATCTTGATAACTGATAGCTAAAATATCCTTTTCATATAAGCCTGAATCTGGTTGAACTGATGTTCCACCAGCTAATTTTACTGTTTCTATCGATTGAAGTTGCTTAATTTCTTGACTGTTTAATTCTTGTTTAATCACAGCATCGGCGTAATTCTGAGCCATAGTAGACTTATAATGAATTAAGAGATTGTTGTAGCCATAATAGATGACCACCGAAAAAAATAGACTCACAATAAACAGCGAAATAAAAATAGGGAAATTTCTTTTATTCATTGCGCTCATCCCCCTCAATTTTACCATCGACAACTGTAATCACTCTATTGGTTTGAAGAGCGATTTCCTCATCATGGGTAATGACTATGATCGTTTGTTTTAAACTTTTGTTAAAGAATTTTAAAATATCGATAATCTCTTGCGAATTTTTACGGTCTAAATTACCTGTTGGTTCATCTGCAAGTATAATCGAAGGTTTATAAATTAAGCTTCTAGCAATAGCCACTCTTTGTTGCTGGCCACCTGAGAGCTCACTAGGGAAACTGTCTAACTTATTTTCAATCCCCAATTTTTGAACTATATCCTTAAACCCCCCCTTGTCAATTGCTTTTCCGTCTAATTTTAAGGGGAGTTCTATATTATGTCTGACTGAAATATTGGGTATGAGATTATAAAACTGATAGATTAAACCAACTTTTCTCCGTCTGAACAAGGCTAATTCTTTCGCGCTGTAATTAGCGATATCATTTCCCTCTATATAAACTTTGCCCTCACTTGGAAAATCGACGCCACCCACAATATGGAGTAAAGTAGACTTGCCTGAACCACTAGGACCAACTATCGCCACAAATTCTCCTTTGTCAATGGTTAGATTGACCCCTTTTAAAGCTTGAACAAGATTATCTCCATTTCCGTATTCTTTTTTCAAGTTTTCTACTTTTAAGATCTCCATAATAGCCTCCTATTAGTTAGTAAATTAATAATAGTCTGGCAATGTGATAATTAGGTGACATTATAGAATTTAATTTCAAATTTTGCCCCATTCTCAACATTTGAGACATTTATTTCTCCTTTATTCTTTTCAACGATACTCTTAGCCATGGCCAATCCAATTCCAAACCCATTGGAATCAGGGGTCTTATAAAATCTTCTAAAGATTTTTTTCAAGTTCTCTCTAGCTATCCCACCGCCATTATCTTGAATAGTAAGCGAGGTAAATAAAGGATTTCTCCTTGAATCAATCTTTATATGATTACATAGGGGACGATTATAGGCATTTTTTAAAATATTCGTCACGGCTTCAGCCAGCCAGTAAAAATCACCCTCTATAAAGAGAGTTTCGAGAGAATCACTCACTTCAAAATGAACATTCCTTCTAAAATCAACTGTTTCTGAAGCATATTCCACTAATTCTGCTAAATTTATCCTTTCTTTTTTCATGAGGTCTTCTTTTGCATCCAGACTCGAAAGCTTTAATAAAATATCTGAAAGTGTATTCAGTCTTAACAATTGTCTTTTTAAAATTAAAAGTTCCGACTTACTGGCTTCTTGGACTTCTATGGTTTCCAAAGAAAACTGCATACTTGTTATAGGTGTTTTAATTTGATGGGCAATATCTTCAAGGTATTCTATCTGCCTTTGAGCGTTATCGACAGTCTGTTCCCGAGCTTCTACTAAAGCAATAAATAACTTGTAAAGACCATCTTCTAACAGCGAAAAATCATCTTGCTTCATAGGGATGGTATAATTTTTTTTGTTCATATTTTCGATTAATTGAAGCAATTCATTGATTCTTTGCTTCTTTCTATATTCAAGCCAATAATATAAGCTTAGTAGACTGAAAATCCAAAGTATATATATCATTTAATCCATCCTATATCCTATGCCTCTAATTGTAGTAATTACATCCTTATCAAGCTTTTCTCTGATTCTCTTAATGGTCGATGTCAATGTATTGTCATTAACGTATTTATCCCTATCCTCCCAAAACATTTGCATCAGATGACTTCTTGTATAAACCCTGTGTGGATTTTTTAAAAACAATAGAAGAATCTCGTATTCAAGCGCTGTTAGATTAACGGACTGGTGATGATAATGAACTTGCGATCTTGTAAGGTCAATTTCAATGTCTTTGTATGCTAAAGTTTTATTTTCCGTCAAAGGAATCGTTCTTAAAACGGCATCCAGTCTTGCCCGAAGTATCGCTAAAGAAAAAGGCTTAATCAAGTAATCATCCGCCCCACTATCTAGCGATCGTATAATAAAATCCTCATCATTCTTCACACTTGTAATAATGACACGAATATCTTTAACTTTTAACTGTTCAATTAAATGATGCCCCTCTTTGTCTGGTAAGTTGATATCTAATAAAGCAACATCATAAGTAATATTTATTTTTTCTAAAGCTTCATAATAGGAATGAGCGATGTCTGCAAGATAATCATGGCTCAGTATATAATTTTGAATTTGATTTGCTATTTCTATATTGTCTTCAATAATCAAGACTTTATTCACTGCTAAATCCCCCCATCTTTTCATAAATAATTATACAAATTATAAATCATAAAGACACCCTATCTTTTTAGAATGAAATAACCCTCAAAAATTAGATTTGGATCTAACTTTTGAGGGAATTATAAGATAGAAATCCTTTCAATTCTCAACATAATCTGCTCCTTCAGTTATTTAAGTATATCTTTAGTAAAATTATAGAAGTAACTAACTTTTTGAATATTTGTATGAAGTGTGTTCAACTCTAATTAAATCGAAGGTTTAATATCATTTATAAAAAATCTCCAATCGTAATCGTATATAGAGGAAGTAGGTACAATTTATCAATTAAATATATTATGATCTTCTTATAATAACTGCATTCCTAATTACAAATAATCGTGGAAAAGAAGATATTAATAGAAATTCTTACGACAGTGAAACACAATTCCTTTTTAAAAAAAATTAAAATCAGGAGGTTGATGACAAAGACCCACGTATCTCGACAAAAATAACGTCCTGCGGTTGCTTCCCTGGCATTTTAGCTGAACGGTACAATGCAAGGAATCAATAGTATCAACACAATCGATTGCTCATCAAAAATGCGTGGATATGATGAGCTAAGAGATGAAATACTGGTCTAACAATTACCATTTTATGGTATAGGTTGTACAATTAATTTGACTCTATCTATGGTAACTCATAGACAAAGAATTAACATTAAAACAATTACTAGATAAAATAATAACTTTAGGAAAGGAATTACTAAATATGGTTGAGTTAACTTATGGAATATTAGAATATACTAAAGCATATAATATTGAAGATTCTAGTAAAATTTATCGCATTATAGAAAGATAGGACAATTCCTTTATCCTTATCAATCAATTTGGAGAAATCTTTATAGCAGACAACAACGATTCAAATGAAGAATATGATGTTGACGATTATATTCGAATTGCTGTAAAAGAAAAAAGGTATATTTAAAAAAATTATGCAAAAGGTCTTCTTAAATAAATAGAGCTATTAGCTCTATCAAAAAAACTTTTCTTATAACTCTGATGAACAATTACTCGTTGCAAACGTTGATAAAATTTTCCCTTTAATTTCTGCAGATCAAAAATTTACTCTCTCTTAAGTTGAGAGATATTTATTAACTTTTAATTGTATGGCAGAAGATATTAGATTAACCCTTTCAAAAAAAAGATTTTATTGAAAAATCTAAAACGATTAAATCTTAACTATTAGAAAAATTCCCCAATATCAAGATTTATGAATCTTCTGTTTTTATAAATAATAAGATAAATGTCATTTTCATTTTTTATTTTTTATTTTCTTCAGATAAAACTGTCGTATCTAATTCATTATGACCTGTCAGTCTACATAAAGCATTGATCTGTCTTTGCATCTTTTTTGTTGTTTTTTGTTATCTGATAAATCTAATATTCCTAAAATCAGACTTACATAAAATAAGCCTACTAATATATATGGAAAAGCTATACATTACCTCCAAAATAATTTATTTATATGAATTTTATAATAAGAATTTTAATTTTCAATTAGAATTTGTATCATATGAGTAATCGTTAAAAAGGCAGTAATTCCGATTGGTTAAAAAAAGCTTGATCTGAATTTATTTTTACAGAGATATCGTAATTAAGATAATTATCTTGCTTAAAATTATCGATAACTTCTTTTTCGAATATAGACATTGATGATTTTGATAACAAAAATAGGAGGGTAATTCCTTCCTAGACTTTTTTAAGTTTGACTTATAGAAGTGAGAAAAAATCAACTTTAAATGATCCATAAATTAGTAAAGCTAAACAATCGAGAAATCCCTAACCAAAAAAATTTTAAATACTAACATCGCAAATGATAAATTCGAAAGTATAAATTCATTTCTCTATTTCTTGATTAATGGCAATATTTCATCATTCAGCTAAGTCAGTCACTCATTTTAGATTTTTAACTATTAAATCGGATTACCTGTTTATATGATCATACAAACACTTTTGTAACTCATCGCTAATAAGACCTAACTGATCTAATTCAATGTATATTACCATACAAAATGAACGAAAAGCTGACCATTGGTAATATTCTTTATTATTTTTTCGGGGGAACTTTTCTCGGTTAATCCACACTTTTAATTTATCCTCGTGTAAAATGTTATGAACAAATAATTCTTTAATAATATAGGCTAGACGGTCCTCTTCATCATCTACCGGTTTTATTTCTATCTTTCTAAAGTAGTTCATAATCGCTCTCCAGATAGCTTACAGATTCGTTTTATTAAATAAGGGGTGTTTAACGATTGCAACCATTAGATCTGCAGCATGCACAAAGGTGTGAACCCACCCAAAACGATCAGCATATCCCGAAAAATCCAACTCTTTGTAAAAGTAAGTCAAGGTATCATTTTCAATTTTTTTAAACGCTTCTTTGTCTAAAAGTTTATAGTATATTGAGCCTTTTTCATTGTCGTATGTAACAATTAAGGAGAGAAGTAATAAGGAAAAAGAGCGTTTTAAAGTAGCTTCCCCTTTTTTATCAATTTCAAATAAAATAAAATCTTTCTCTAACAATTGGTCAATCATATACCTAATTTGATCTATTGAAAATAATTCTTTTGCCATTCCTCTGACAAAAGTCCTATAGATTAATTTATCTCTAATTTCTGAGTTAGGATGACCTCTATTATTAATTAACCATTTTATTTCATCCAAATTATAGTTTTGTGAATTAAACTTCATCTTCTCTAATAACTGTTCTTTCATTACTGAGCTCCTTTTATAAGCTATACTCCTTATATTTTGTAGAGGTAAAGTTTAAATGAATTAGATTTTATAAAGACACACTAAATTTTTAGAAGGAAACATTCTCAATTCTCAAAACTTATGTATTTTACTCTAGGTAAATATAACTCTTTAACACGGCTTCCCATTTTATAAATAAATAACTTCATCAAATAGGTTTAAGTAATCAGGATTCGTATTATGACTGACTAATATGATTGTTTTATCTAATTGCACTAATTTTTTAGTGAGATCGATTTCGAGTTCAGAATTCATCGCGGAAAATGGTTCATCCATTAATAAAATAGGCATTTGAGAAAGTATAGCTCTTTGCAATTTGATCATTTGTTTCTGTCCACCGCTAAGTTGACTACAATTATCACTCTTTAAAATTTTATTTTTGTGCTTTTCAGGTAAACTAATTTCTTCTTTTATTGTAAAACTATCAAATAGTGTGACATTATTAGCATAATTATCCGAAAAAACATTAGAAAACTGACTATTATAAAAAATAATTTCTCTTAATTGACGATAAGACAATTCTCTATTATCAATCAATATTTTTCCGTCCAAAGGTTGGAGATTACCAAATAGTATATTGAGTCAAGTGGACTTTCCTTTTCCACTCTCTCCAACTATTAAATACTTCATGTCTTTTTTTAATTTCATGTCTTAAAAAAAGCGAATGGATTCATTCATTTCCAATCGCCATGTGTTTTATTATGTTTTTACCTTGCTTATCAAGTAGGGCTTCTTATCCTATCCATCTTTCCTTTCTGATTTTTGGTACAAAGAAGACGATAGATTTTAATTTCTATCGTCCTTTTACGATAATTACCCTACTTAAGTTTATATGTTTTTATCTATCAACTTTTGATTTGCTGCTAATAACTCTTCATAATAATCATTATATGCTGGACTAAACTTTTTCATCAAAGGAATAGCTTTTTCATAATAACCTGAATCTTGCATATGCTTCTTCATTTTTTCTTGAATACGATATATTGGGTTATTTAGATAAACACTACTTTCCTTAAAAGACTGATATCTTTCTAACATTTCTTTGTTTTCCTCTAACCATTCGTCTGCATTATAAATAGCCTTTGTTTTTTCCTCATTTACCTCTTCAATGTCTGTTAGTGAAATGGTTTTTGATGCTTGGTCTATTGCTATCTTCTCATCTTCATCTAACTCAAAGTCAGGCATAGTATCTAAAAATTCAATATAGTCTTCATAATATTTTATCTTATCCTCTTTCAACGTATCTGTTAAAAAAGCTTTGTATGATAAAAAGAAAATTTGACCAATATATCCAGGAAATGCTCTTACTAACTTAGAATAAATCGATTCCTGTTGATCGATTAAAATCAATTGTTCTTTTACAGTGTTTATATCTAATCCCTCAAGGAGTAGTTTCAATATTTCAACTCTTTTATTATCTAATTGTGATTTTATTTCTCTATCTCGAATGATAGTGGCTAACGATGACTTATTGGGTTCTTGTAAAATACCTTCAATTTCCTCTATTGAGCAACCTAATTTTCGATAAATAGATATTTTCTTCAGAATATCAACCTCTTCATCAGTGTAAATCCTGTAATTATTCGACTCTCTTTCTGGACTAATAAATCCTTTTTCTTCATAATATTCTATGGCTTTACGTGTTAGACCTGTTTTTTCTCTCACTTCATTCATCAACATAGTACATACCTCCTTTTAAATCAAATATATCAGCCCCCCTAAGGGACAGGTCAAGAGATATTTAATAATTTGAAATAAGAGATCTGTGGTTTCTTTAATTAGAAGTTCTGATAGTTTTTTCAGTCCTTATTCTTTTATTATTAGAAATAAAATAGTGATGCAATGATCGATACTTTGAATAAAAAGAGGTTATTTTCTCTTGTTCTTTTTCAAAAAGCTGGTTATCAAATCTTTTAAAAATAAAGTACCATAAAGTTCACTATCTAACCCCATGGTGCCTTATTTTAATGGATTAACTTCGCATCCCCTGATAGGATCCTCTTCTTTCAAGCTCTTGATCAATAGCGTTTAAGACCTCCCACTTCTTCAGTGACCATTGAGGTCCAATCAATCGCTCACGCGGTGCATCGCCGGTTAATCGGTGAATAATAATATCCTGAGGGACATACTCCAATTGGTCACAGATTAATTGCACATATTCCTCCTGTGTCATAAATTTTAATCGCCCCGTCTGATAATCTTGGACCATTTTTGTCCCTTCCATCAAATACAAGAGATGAAGCTTTAAGCCTTGAATATCAGATTCCTTAACAACTCGCTTCAAACTCTCCATCATCATGGCGTAGTCTTCACCAGGCAAGCCATTAATTAAATGGGTACACACAGGAATATGATGTTTTCTCAACTTGGCAACACCATCTAAGTAGCATTGGTAATCGTGTCCCCTATTTATATGGACGCTGGTCTGGTCATGAACAGTTTGCAGTCCTAATTCTACCCACATATAATACTTTTGATTCAATTCTGCCAAGTATTCAACCACATCATCAGGCAAGCAATCTGGACGCGTCGCTATCATTATGCCTACCACACCCTCTTCATGAATGACTTGTTCAAACCGCGCTTTTAAAACATGTAGGGGAGCATGCGTATTGGTAAAGTTTTGAAAATAAGCGATGTATTTTTGAACTTTAGGCCATTTTTTGTGCATTTGCTGGATCCCTTTTCCTAATTGAATAGGTAGCGGATCCAACCGACTTTGAGCAAAGTCGCCCGAACCAGATTCCGAACAAAAAGTACAACCGCCAAAGGCAACTGTACCATCACGATTAGGACAAGTAAAGCCACCGTCCAGTGAGACTTTAAAGACCTTTTCGCCAAAATGATCCTTTAAATGCTTATTCCACGTTTGATAACGTTTTTTATTTCCATTCATCTTTTTCATTCCTAACTTTTCATTTAAAAAAGACTGTCATGATGAATTCATGATCAGTCTAAGTATTTTATTTCGATTTGACATAAGTAATTCCGTTAGCTGCAGGCCCTCTGGACTGACCAACCACTCCGACCAGGACAATAATTGTCACTAAGTAAGGTGCAATCTGTAAGTAAACAGATGGAATACTCTCAATATAAGGAATACGTGACCCTAAAACTGCTAGGGATTGGGCAAAGCCGAAGAAAATAGCCGCTCCCATTGCGCCAAGCGGATTATATTTACCGAAAATCATGGCCGCCATCGCCATAAACCCTTGCCCGGCAACCGTCGAAAGTGAGAAGTTCAAGGTAATGGTATTCGCTAGAACACCCCCACCTAAACCACCAAAAAAGCCTGAAAGTAAAACTCCGGCATACTTCATGCCATAAACATTGACACCTAGTGTGTCCGCTGCTTGAGGGTGTTCGCCGACTGAGCGTAACCTTAAGCCAAAAGGTGTTTTGAATAAAACGAACCAAGCGATACCCGCTAGTAAAATACCAGCATAAGCGGGGGCTGAAGTAGCTTTAAAGAAAATCGGTCCAATAAAAGGAATATCCGATAAAATGGGGAAAGTCGCATAACCAAAGGACTCTCTAATGGAAGGTGTTTCACCTTTACCATCAAATAATACTCTAACTAGAAAGACACCCAAAGCTGGCGCGATCAAGTTGATAACGGTTCCTGAAATGATATGGTCAGATCTTAAATGGACAGTGGCCAATGCATGGATAGCTGAAAGGAGGATACCTGCCAGACCTCCTGCTATCAAGGCCAACCAAGGGGTCAGATCGCCAAATTGATCCGCAAAATTTAAGTTAAAAACAACTGAAGCTAAGGCACCAATAACCATGATTCCTTCTAGCCCCACGTTAACAACCCCAGAACGTTCTGAAAAAACACCACCAATGGCTGTAAAAATTAGAGGAGCTGAATAAACAAGGGTTGAAGAAACGATAAGTGTTAGCAGATTAACTGACATTAGACTTCGCCTCCTTCTGAATTAGCTTTAGTGGCTATACTTTGTTTTTGTGGGAATAATTTATCTTTAAAATAAGTAATAATAAAGTTCGCTCCAATAAAGAAGATGATAATACCCATGACAATATCTACGATTTCGGAAGGAATTTTAGCAAATAACGCCATGGTCGATGCCCCTGTTTCTAAAGCACCAAAGAGAATAGCTGAGAAGATAATACCGATTGGATTATTAATTCCTAGTAAAGCGACAGCCATTCCGTTAAAACCAATAGCCGGTGCCACACCATTTTGAAGGTTAATGAATCCAAATTCACCCAAGCCATTCATTACGCCCCCTAAACCAGCTAAGGCACCAGAGATGAGCATGGCAAGCACAATGTTTTTCTTGTCAGACATTCCGGCATATTTAGAAGCATAACGGTTGAGACCCACTGAGGTTAATTCAAAACCAGTCGTCGTGCGTGACATTAAGATGCCAATGATTACCGCAGCAATCACTGCTAGGAAAATCCCACCATGTAGGGTGGAGTTTTTAGTTAATTGACTGAGCCATTCCATTCTTAGGCTGGCATTTTGACCAATTGAAGGCGTTCTATCTGCTCGATCGGTTAAGACATAGCGAATTAAATAATCGACAAAATAAATAGAGATATAATTTAACATGATGGTTACGATGACTTCGCTGGTGCCAAAATAGGCTTTTAAAACGCCGGCGATAGCTGCCCACAAGGCTCCGGCTAATGCTCCAGCGATAATAGCCAAAGGAATGACTAGCCAAGCAGGTGATTCGGGCATCATCAAGGCCACCCCTACGGATACAAACCAACCCCATAGGGCTTGACCCGAAAGACCAATATTAAACGATCCAGCCGTATAAGCCACCGCAAAACCCAGTCCAGTAAAAATTAAAGGAGCTGCTGCTCGGAAGGTTTGACCGATGGAAAACGGATTACCAAAAGCTCCTGTAATTAAAAATTTGTAACCTGTCACTGGATCATAACCAAAGGCCAACATTAAAAGGGCTCCAAAAACCAAACCAATAATGACCGAGGCTACGGAAGTAAATATTTTAGTTAATCTTGACATTAGTTACCTTCACTCCCTTCTTTCTTATTACGATTAGCCATTACTTCTTCAAAAGGCGTCCCGGCCATTAATAACCCTAATTCTTCTTCATTAGTTTCAGCAGCCGGGATATCGGCTACAATCTTACCATCAAACATAACTAATATACGGTCAGATAAGTTCATTATTTCATCCAACTCAAAACTCATTAGCAGAACTGCCTTGTTTTTATCACGTTCATTGATTAATGCTTGGTGAACAAATTCAATAGCCCCTACATCCAACCCACGTGTAGGATTCGCTGCAATTAAAATATCGGGATGCATCTCCAATTCACGCGCAATAATCGCTTTTTGTTGATTTCCTCCTGAAAGCGAACGGGCATTGACCTTTTCGGAGACCGTTCGGACATCATATTTTTTAATTAGTTCTTTTGCCCGCTTTTCTATTTCTTTAAAGTTCAAGAAATTAGACTTTGAAAAGGGCGAATGATAATAATCTTTCAATACAATATTGTCTTCTAATTTTCGATCGAGAATTAAACCGTATTTGTGACGGTCTTCAGGAATATGAGCCAGACCTTTTTGCGCAATTTGACGCGTTGTATAGTGGGTAATATTCTCACCATTTAAGTAAATCTCACCTGAGTTAGGTGGGATTAAACCAGTGATGGACAGAACTAATTCAGATTGCCCATTACCATCTATCCCTGCAATCCCAACAATTTCACCGTGTTTCACTTCAAATGAGAGCTTGTCTACAGCTACGATGCCTCGATGATCTTCAATATGGATATTTTGAACTGACAAAGCTACATCGGTCGGGTGTGCTAATTTCTTTTCGGTTTTAAAGTTAACGTTTCTTCCTACCATCATATTCGCTAAATCCACCGTTGAAGTTTCAGCCACATCAACGGTTTGAATTGACTCTCCTCGGCGAATAACAGTACAACGGTCAGCCACTTGCTTAATCTCTTTTAACTTGTGCGTAATAATAATTATAGACTTGCCTTCATTAGACAATTTATGCATTGTTTCCATTAGCTCGTCAATCTCTTGCGGTGTTAAAGAAGCCGTCGGCTCATCAAAAATTAAAATATCTGCACCACGGTAAAGGGTCTTTAGAATTTCCACTCGTTGTTGCATACCCACTGAAATATCTTCAATCTTAGCATCAGGGTCTACTGACAAACCATATTTTTTAGAAAGCTCAACAATTTTTTCGCGTGCTTGAGCCTTATCCACCACCAGTCCCTTGGTCGGTTCTTCACCTAGAATAATGTTTTCAACTACGGTGAAGGCTTGAATCAACATAAAATGCTGGTGCACCATGCCGATTCCTAACTCGACTGCTCTTTTTGGAGATCCGATTGTCACAGCCTTACCGTTCATATAAATCTGACCGGAGCTAGGTTCTAGTAAACCGGATAAGATATTCATTAAAGTTGATTTACCTGCCCCGTTCTCACCAAGTAAGGCATGAATTTCTCCTTTTTTAAGTTCTAAATTAATCTTTTTATTTGCAAAAAAATTGCCAAACTTCTTGGAAATATCTCGCATTTCGATAACAGCATGATCCATGTTGATCGAAACTCCTTTCTCCATTGCTAATGTTCATAGTCCCTCATATTATATCGGATAATAGCATAAATTTCAGTAACAAATTTATTTTAATAGACCATGTTTTTTTAAAACTATTTTAATCATCCTTGGTCTAAAAATTAATCTTCATTTGATTCAATTAAGACTTGCCTTGGCTTACTCCCATCTTGTGCGGAAACTAAACCTTGTGCTTCTAGGTCATCAATCATACGGGCTGCACGATTATAACCAATTCTAAATTTGCGTTGGAGTTGTGAAATAGAGATAGTATCCTGTTCCTTAATCAACTCCACTGCTTCAAGATAATATTCATCATCAGAGGCTTCTGAGTTTAAGACACTCTCTTCACTGACGACAATATTTTCATCATAATCGGCTTGTCTTTGTTGCTTGATGAAGTCAGTAATGCGCTCTACCTCTTCATCAGATATATAAGCTCCTTGAACTCGGATCGGTTTGTTTTTGCCCATAGGTTGGAAGAGCATGTCACCACGACCCAGTAATTTCTCAGCACCGACCGAATCTAGAATTGTGCGTGAATCTGTTCCAGAAGAAACAGCAAAGGCTAAACGAGAAGGAATATTGGCCTTAATAATTCCAGTAATAACATCAACCGAAGGTCTTTGCGTCGCTATAATCATATGGATACCGGCTGCCCTCGCCATTTGAGCTAAACGGATAATGGCATTTTCAACATCATTAGAGGCCACCATCATGAGGTCTGCTAACTCATCAATGATAACGACTATCTTCGGTAATTTCTCGTAGCCAGTTCCTTCTTCTTTGTTCCAACTCTCCACTTGTTCGTTATAGCCATCAATATTTCTCACCCCGCTTGTAGCAAATAGTTCATAGCGTCTTTCCATTTCTTCTACCACATTATTTAAAGCTCTAGCTGCCTTGCGTGGATTGGTAACCACCGGTGATAACTGGTGGGGTAAGTCGTTGTAGAGGGTTAATTCGACCTTTTTCGGGTCAATCATTAAAAATTTAATGTCTTCAGGTTTTGCCTTCATTAAAATAGAACAAATAATTACATTCACACCAACCGACTTACCTGAACCTGTTGCTCCAGCAATTAATAAATGGGGCATCTTGGTTAAGTCAGCCAGACAAACTGAACCTGAAATATCTCGTCCTAAAGGCACTTCTAAGAGTTTATCAGATTCCAAGCCCGCATCGACAATTTCACTAAAGGCGACTGGGCTGACTTGGGTATTTGGAACTTCAATTCCTATTAGCGATTTGCCGGGTATAGGGGCTTCCATTCGAATATCACGTGCTGCTAGTGCCAAAGCAATGTCATCAGATAAGGACACAATCTTACTTACCTTAACTCCCACAGCAGGTTCAATTTCATATTTAGTGACTGAAGGACCCAAATTGGCCTTCACTATCTTGGCATCGACCCCAAAACTTTCAAAAGTCAATTCTAATTTTTTTATATTGTCATTAATACGTTGATATTCTTCCGACTGGTCGACTACTGGTAATTTTTTTAGTAGCTTTTTCCCAGGGAATTGATAGGTTTTAGATTTCTTTTGTTTGGTTTTGGTTTGCTTTTGTAGTTCTTCCTTACTTAAAACCTGATCTAAGTCATCGTCAGTTAGAGCTTGCCTTTGATTACTAGCGTCTTGCCAATGACTAGCAGTAGCTAAGACATCTGCTTTATTAGGCGTTTGTTTAGAAAGTGCCTCATCAGCCATTTCGTCTTGTGCTATGGCTGTTTCAATTTCTTCTAGGCTTTCTACTTCCTTCGTTGGTAAAGGATTCAGCTGCTCTTTTGTCATTGAATCAATCGATTGACTATCAGCTTGAGAATGCGCTATTTCTTGATCGTGCATCTGATCAAAGAAGTCTAAATCCAAGACACGTCCTTCTTCTTGGGATAAACGTTTGGAGTTTAAAGATTTTTGCTGATAATCTTCTTGACGATAAGGCTTAAATTCATATTCTGTGGTGGGGTTAAAAGCGGGTTGGTCTTCTCTTTCGAAGGTTGGCATATAAGCTGTTCGATTGTTAAATGAAACATCCTTTGGAGGAAGACTTTGTGTTTCTTCTGTTTTCATAAAGAAGGAATAGAAACGACTAAATAGTGTTGTAAATACATTTTGCTTTTCTTGCTTTGATTCATTAAGTTCGTTGCCTTCAATATTCATAACCTCATCAGGATTTTCTTCCAATGGACTAGCAGCGATGATGCTTCGTTCATCGTTAAGATCATCACCTTTATCTTGGTAAACCTCTTTAAGTTCTGAAAAATCAGGAAAAAGTTCTTTAAAAAGATTAGTCATTTGGCTAAATAATTGCTGAATGGCTTGCCAACCGTTAATTAAAGGGCGATCTAAAAGAAAAATTAAGCCGATAAAGAAACTAACAAAGAAGAAGAGATAAGATCCCCATTTACCAAATAAATATCCGATACTGACATAAAGACCTGCTCCGACCAATCCACCCCCTAAGCTAGAAATACTTTGTTGAGATAATAATTCCTTACGGTAGATTCGAAATGCATGCTCAAACGCCGACTGCTGAGTATTATTTTGTAAGTAATCGTAATACTCAATAAAGTGTAAAGACCCTGCTAATGCGATTATAATTAAAAAACCACCTAAGAGTGGTCTCAAAGGTACATTAATTACTCTTCCTTTTAGCATCATCATGGAACCTAAGAATAAACTGGTATATAAGAGAAGTCCGTAACTTTCACCTACCATTAAACGAAAACCATTAGTTAGCATTAAACCCATAATGCCCCAATTGAAAATAGCGACTAAACTTAAGAAAGTAATTAATATACCTAAAAATAAGTAGATTGATTGGTACTTCATTTGATTGGGTGATTGACTCTGACGCTTGGATTGTTTTTTCTTTTGAGCCATTCACATCACATCCTTTCAGAACTCTCGTGCATGGGTTATTATATCATTTATGATAAATGATATCGAACAAATTATCGTATTTCTAAGTTTATTAAAGGCTTATACCAATTAAAATTCAACTTCTAGAAATACTCTTTTATATGATTACTAACTTGATAAACCACAAATTTTAGCTTAGAATGTATCAAGTCATTGTATTTGTTGTAAAATAACACAAAATAATATATCGTTAATTATATCAATTAGATGGAGCGTGAAAAATGAAATTTATAAAAAAATATTGGAAGTTAATTTTTCTTATCTCGATGGTTTCATTGATAGCAACAGGCTGTATTCGCTATGATGCATCGGGTAACCCAACTGGACCTATCTATGAATATTTAGGAGTACCAACTGCTAACTTCTTAGACTTTTTAGCAGATATTTTTGGCGGTTCTTATGGGATTGCAATCATGATAGTTACCCTAATCACTCGTTTGTTTATGCTTCCATCGACTTATAAGATGACTAAATCATCAATGGAAAGCTCAGCTAAAATGAAATATGCCCAACCTGAAATTGCAGAAATTCAAGAAGAAATGAAAGGAACAGATAATCCACAAGAAAAAGCTGCTCTGCAACAAGAGTTAATGCAAGTTTACGGAAAATATGACATTAACATGTTATCGAACGTTTCTGGCTGTTTACCATTATTAATTCAAATGCCAATTATTTCAGCTGTTTATACAGCGGTTCGTACATCCGATAAAATTGCAGAGTCCTCTTTCTTAGGTATTCACTTGGGTGGAAAGAGTTTACTATTAGTTGGTTTAGTTGCAGCAACTACCTTCTTATCTAGTTGGTTAATGCAAAAAGGAACAGCTACACCCGTTTCCGATAATCCTCAAGCCAATCAAATGCAACAATCAATGATGTATATGAACCCAATTATGTTAGGTTATTTCACTTATATTTCTAACGCGGGAATCGGACTATATTTCTTCACTGGTTCTCTTTTCACTTTAGCTCAACAATTCTATATGAATCAGGTTGCACGACCAAAAATTCAAAAAGATATTGATGAAAAAGTCAAAAAGTATCAAAATATGCCGCGAGTAAAGCGACAGAAAAAAGCGAGACAAACGAAAAAACAATTAGAAAAAGTAAATGCTGACCGTATTGTGCCGGTTAAAAATCCAAAAGCTAGAAATGCTGGAAAGCAAAGAAAGAATAAATAAATCTACATAAAATGAGCCTCACCACATTATTGTGCTGAGGCTCGTTTTATTTTTCTTCTTTAGCAAGTTCTTTGGCAATCCTTTCACTTTTATAAATTAAGTGTTGGTCCGTTAAAATCGGAAACTCAACATAGAAGATCGATCCTCTTTGATAGACAGACTCCACCCGAATTTTTCCGTGGTAGCCTTCTACTAATTGTTTAGCGATACTTAACCCTAAGCCATTACCACCTTTGGCACGCGCTCGTGCTTTATCCACTCGGTAAAACCTTGAAAAAACACGCTCTTTATCTTCTGCTGTCATTCCTTCTCCAAAATCTTGGACAGCAATTTCAACCTTATTCATGGTTTGACTGACTGAAATATGTATCTCCGGACGATCTGTCGAATATTTCACAGCGTTATCAAGTAATATTACTAAGATCTGTTCAAAGTGATGATGATAAATATTGACATAAACTTTTTTACTTTTCTCATTATCTAAATAAAAATGAAAGTTTGGATATAAAATTTCAAAATTATGGTGGACTAGAGAAGCTGCGGTGGTGATTTCGGTTACTTCGTCTTTGTAATCCACGTCTACATGGTCTGCTCTTGAAAGGTCTAACATTTCTTGGACTAATTCCTTCATTCGTGTAATTTCTTGCAGCGAAGCAGAAATAGATTCATCTAAAACCTGCTGATCTTCTTTACCCCAGCGATTTAACATCTTTAAATGTCCTTCAACAATCGCTACCGGCGTTCTTAATTCGTGCGAAACATCTTCCACAAACTGTTTTTGACCCTTTACATAAAGCTCAATCTTATCGAGCAGTTTATTAACATGTAAACTTAAATCGCTCCACTCATCATTGGTTCGCGGTCGAACAACACGAACCTGAGAGAGAGTATCTCCTTCTAATAAATCTAAAGTGTTAATAACATAAGTTAAGGGCCTTAAAAAATAATGAGCGATTAAAAAGCCACATAATATTGAAATCAAAGTCGTTATTAGAAAACAACGAATCAAAAAATAATTTAACTTTTGAACATACGCTACTTTTGCCTCAGGTAGAACAATATATTGAACAATGCCTAATAATTCTTGATTAATACGACTCGAAATCCGACTAGAGCCGATTAGATAATTCTTTCCTTTTATATTTTGCCTTTCAAGCTCTTTACTAGATGATCCAATAGGATATTGAAAATGCTGACTTTCATTTAATAACTTTTGTTCGGGACTATATAGGCGAATGATAGTTTGGTCGTTAGAATAGTGATCTATTAAAAACTTAACTTTTGTCTCACTATCTTGTTCTTTTTGGTCAAGGAATTGTTGAGCTTGGAAAGGCTGATCTTGGTCGGATAGCCCCTTAATTAAAAATTCAAATTGCATCTGATGACTTTCCTTTGATTGTTCATCGTACATTTGAATCGTTAACTGGCGATAGATTAAAAGTGAAATAAATGACAGCATAATCATTGCTAAGGATAAGAAAATACCCCATTTCCATTTAAGCGAAAGGGGTTGGTCTTTCTTAAAAGTAAAGACAGAAGATGATTTAGTTTCTGATGACATAGCCTGTACCACGAACCGTTTGAATATAAGATTCTTCTCCTGGAATATCGATTTTATTTCTCAAATAACGGATATAAACATCCACCACATTAGTTTCAACCTCGGATTTATAGCCCCATACTTGTTCTAATAAGACATCTCGTGGCATAACCATATTGATATTTTCCAT
Organism: Facklamia sp. P13055; assembly: GCF_050409445.1. Lineage (NCBI taxonomy): Bacteria > Bacillati > Bacillota > Bacilli > Lactobacillales > Aerococcaceae > Facklamia > Facklamia sp. P13055. The sequence continues at coordinate 162,767 of NZ_JBNUPL010000001.1, read as the reverse complement.
TAAAAAGACTAATAATTCGTATTCTCTTTTAGTTAAATCAATTAACTCACCTTGTCTTTTCACCATACGGCTTGATTTTTCAACCACTAAGTCCCTAAATTTTAGATAAGGTTGATTTTGAGTTCTTGATTCATCTTCAGTCTCGATTCGACGGAAAAGTGCTCTGAGTCTGGCTAATAATTCTTCAATGGCAAATGGTTTAACGATGTAGTCGTCTGCTCCTTGGTCAAGACCTGAAACACGATCAATAACAGAATCTCTAGCCGTCATAATAATAATAGGTACATCTTTAACTGGACGAATACGGCGTACAACTTCCAACCCATTTAATTCAGGTAACATTAGGTCAAGTAAAATAACATCCCACTTTTCTTCTAAGGCCTTTTCCAAACCACTGCGCCCATCATAACAGATAGCTGTTTCATAGCCTTCATGTTGAAGCTCAAGCTCAACAAAGCGAGCTAAGTTCTTCTCATCTTCAACAATTAAGACACGTTGATTTACATTTTTTACCATGCGAACTTCCTCCTATAGACTTAACTTACTAACCAATTAACGTTTATTAAGGTCTTAGACTATTGGTCTACTCTTTCTTCACGCGATTCATCCCAAATGAAATGGTAGCTGCCAACTTTATCCACACGTTCATAAGTATGCGCTCCGAAATAATCACGCTGTGCTTGAATTAAATTAGCTGGAAGTACTTCACTACGATACGAGTCATAATAAGCAATTGCGCTTGAAAATCCAGGAACAGCAACACCCGCTTGAACTGATAAAGAAACAATTTCGCGAACACTTGATTGATACTGATTAGTGATTTGAGTGAAGAAATTATCTAATAAAAGGTTATCTAATTCTCTATTACGATCAAAAGCATCAGAAATATCTTGCAAAAAGCGCGCACGAATAATACACCCTGCACGGAAGACACGGGCAATTTGGCTATAATTTAAATCCCATTGATATTCTTCGGAAGCGCTGCGATATTCTGCAAACCCTTGAGCATAGGACATAATTTTTGAAAAATAAAGTGCCTGACGAATTTTCTCTATCCACTGTTTACGATCCTTTTGGAAGCTAGAAGTATCATGCGAAGGTCCTTGAATAATTTGAGAAGCCTTAACACGTTCTTCTTTTAAAGCAGAGATAAAGCGCGCATAAACCGATTCTGTAATTGTAGGTAAGGGAACGCCTAAGTCTAAAGCTGATTGCGAGGTCCATTTTCCAGTCCCTTTATTACCAGCTTTATCAATAATCATTTCAACCATTGGTCGCTTGCTTTCAGGGTCTTTTTCCTTAAGAATCTTGGCGGTGATCTCGATTAGATAGGAATTTAATTCTCCTTGGTTCCATTCCTCAAAGACTTGAGCAATCTCATCTGCAGACATTCCTAATAATTTATCCATGATTGCATAGGATTCGGCAATTAATTGCATATCACCATACTCAATACCATTATGAACCATTTTAACATAATGACCGGCACCATTTGCTCCCATATAAGCTACACAGGGTTCTTGATCAGCTGGTGCTTTTGCCGCAATTTCTTTTAAGATAGGCTCAACTAATTCATAGGCTTCTTTTGGTCCACCAGGCATTAAGGCAGGACCATGTAAGGCACCTTCTTCCCCACCAGAAACTCCCATCCCAATAAAATGTATGCCAGAGTCAGCTAAAGTTTCTGCTCTTCTCATAGTATCTTTAAAGAAGGTATTCCCTCCATCGATTAAAATATCTCCTTGGTCTAAAAGAGGTAAAAGTGATTGGATTGTAGAATCAGTCGCTTGACCTGCTTTTACCATTAACAAGATACGACGAGGCTTTTCAATTGATTGAACAAAGGATTCCAAGTCATAGCTAGCTACTAAATTTTTATCTTTATTTTCGTTTATGGCTGCTTCTGTTTTAGACTGTGAGCGATTATAAATTGCTACACGATAACCTCTACTTTCAATATTTAACGCTAAATTCTTTCCCATTACAGCCATTCCAACTACACCAATTTGAGCTAATGTCATCTAATTATCTCCTTCACTTTCATGATTATCTCATTCTAACAAACTTTTAACTTGAATTAAAGTTAACTTAATAAAGACAAATTGCATTTTATAGGCGTTTGCGTTACACTATTTTTATCAATGGATAGGAGGTTCCAGCCAATGAAAGCCAACAAAAAAAAGAAAAGTAAATACGATCGACGTATAAAAATCTTTTCGATTATTATGGTGATTACCATGTTAGCTGGTGTCATTTTTAGTCTCGTAATTTCTTTTTTTCATTATAAAGGATAATAGGAATGAAGTGGATTCTGCCACTTCATTTTTTATTGATTCGATTTGGTTTTCCCAAACCATTTTTCCATTCCACCCTTTAGAATAAAGACTTGGTCATATCCATTCTTTCTTAATATATTAGCAGCTCTTGAACTTAAAAAATAATTATCATCCACTAAATAAACAGGAATATCTTTTCGAATTTCACTAAAACGCATTTTAAATTGCGACATTGGAATACTTCTAGCTCCTAAAATATGACGTGCATCAAATTCTCCCGCTTCACGAACATCAACCACTTGGACTTTGCGAATAATTTCATTTAATTCTCCACTAGCGACCAATTGGGCTGATCGTTTGCGCATTATCCAAAGGCTTACCCAGAAAATACCATAAACTAAAAGAACAGTTACAATTATCCACAAAAACAGTTCAAATATACTCATCATTATTTCCTACTTTCTTTTACTAAAATTAAATAAGCTGCTCCTAAAATTCCGGCGTCATTGCCTAATTCAGCTAAGCTTATTTGTGTTTGATCTTTGATAGGTTGAAAAACAAATTTTTGATATTGTTTTTCAATGGATTCCTTAAGGGAGTCTCCAGCCTTGGAGATACCCCCTCCGATAACAATCTGTTGCGGATTGAGAATGTTTGCTAAGTATGAACAAGCTAAGCCTATGTATTTTGAAAAGTTTTCAAAAATTTCCAGAGCAAAGTCATCATTAGCTTTTACTGCTACCATTAAATCCTCAGCTTCAACCACTTGGCTAGCTTGGAACATTTGGTACAAAGAAGATTGGCCTTGATAATCTTTAGCAAGAAGTTGACCCAAGTTATTGAGACCTTTGGCTGAAGCAATCGCTTCTAAGCATCCCTTTTTACCACATGAACAAGGAAAACGATCGGTAAAGTCCACTGTTATATGGCCAATTTCTCCCGCTGAACCCGAAGCTCCTTTAATCAAACGATTTTGGCAGATAATTCCTCCTCCAACTCCTGTTCCTAAAGTTAACATTGCTAAATCACTGCAACCCTTGCCTGCTCCTTGCCAGAGTTCACCAAGAGCAGCTGAATTAGCATCATTAATGATCATAAAGGGAAGGTTGATTGCTCTTTCAAATTGGCTTTTAACGGGATGAGGGTGTACCCAATTTAAATTATAGGCTCCCTTAACTGAACCATCTTCTAAAATAGTGCCCGGACTACCCATTCCAATGCCTAGGTAATCTTCTGCTACTTCTTGTCTTTCTTCTAATTTGTTTTGAATAGATTCGATAATCGAAGGAACAATTTTTTGACCTTTATTTTGAGTCATGGTTGGTATTGACCATTTTTCAATAATTTGACCTTTTTGTGAAATAATGGCCATTTTAACACTCGTTCCACCCAAATCGATGCCGATAATCTTTTTCATATACAGCCTCCTAGCGATAGTTAAAAATTTTACCCATAATTAAGAAAGCAGTCAAAATAAATATTCCCCAAAAAACCCCTGATCTTATCTTCTTATCAACACTGGCATGCAATCGGTGACCTAGACCTAAGACTAAGGTCGTCATACCACCGTATACCGCTCCACCAAAATGTCCCCACTGATCAATCCCTTGAGAAGAAAAACCAGTAATGACATTCAAAATAATTAACAGTGAAAAATTAATGGCTCTTTGCCTTAAAACAATCATATTGGGATACATTTTCGCTAAGACAATATAAGCTAGAAACAAGCCGAAAATACCTGTCGAAGCACCTGCTGAAACATTGTCATTAAAGGCAAAAGAAAATACATTGCCCCCAAAACTAGCAAGTAAATAAATTATTAAAAAGCGTCCGTGTCCAAGAATTTTTTCTAAGTCTTGCCCTATAAAATAAAGAGAAAGGTTATTAAAAAGCAAGTGTTCAAAACCAATATGTATAAAGCTTGGTGTAATTAATCGCCACCATTCTCCACCATAAAGAATTAATTCATTGGACTTCGCTCCCGTTTTTATTAAAGCCTCTAAGGATGTTGTTGTTTGAAATCTTATTAACATATAAATGAAGACCATTAAGTTGATCGCTACTAAGGAATAAGTAACGAAGGGTAAGGCTAAAATACGTCTCTTTTTCATATTTGAAACTCCTTTAATAATTTGAAGTCCATTATACACTAAGTAGCTATTTTTTCCTATTGAGCCTAATTCAGTTAAAAATAAAAAGTCTAGGTCATTAATGGCCCAGACTTTCATAAAAATTATTTTTTAACTTCACGGTGTAATGTTACCTTACGATCTCTTGGGCAGTACTTTTTAACTTCCAGACGATCAGGATTGTTACGTTTGTTTTTATTAGTTAAGTAATTACGTTCACCGCATTCAGTACATTCTAAATTGATGTTTACGCGCATGATTTTCCCTCCAAACTAAAAAATATTTACTCTTCCAAGAACAGCACTATAAGATTATACCATTGTTTCTAAAATTTAGCTATGGTTTTTTATTGATAATAATAAGCTCCATGAGTTAACTGGCTAGCAATTTCATGAATGGTCATATCAGAGTTCAATTGATATTCGCCTGTTTGAATTAATGAAGATAATTGCCATTGTTCGATAAGGTTTTGAAACTCTTGAGCGGAGGTAATATATCCTTCTGTTTCTAATCGCTGAGAAATCTGACTAGCATTCTCTCCTTGACGAATTACAAAGGCTCCTTCAGCAGAAGCTTGGTTATTATCTTCACTTGCAGTTTCATCATTAGAATCTATGGATTCATCTTGTTCTTCAGTATTATCACTCTCATCTCTCAGTGACTCTAAATAATCAATTGATTCTCTTTGTTTAGCAACCTTTTCTGTTAAGGATTCGTTATCGGTGGTCACTTTTTCTAATTGTTTTTTTAAGTTTTCATTATCGCCTGTTAGTTTTTCTAAACTGGCTTCACTTTCTTTAACCTTGTCTTTTAATTGCCTGGTTTCTTGCCCATCAAGTAAGCTAGGTAAGGTCACTCCCTCGATTGGCACATACCCTTGAACAAAGGTAGCATAAACAGCCGTTAGTAAACTGGCAATTAGAAGCCCCACCCCTAATGATCTTAATTTTTCTTTTTTCATATTAAACCTCCTAACTAGCGGTTTTCAATATATTCATCGATCACGTATTGAATGGTTACGAGCTCTTCATCAACCTCATCTTCAATTTCTTTTAAGGTATAACCTTGTGAATAGTAACGAATGATGTCTTCGCGATTGCGATCATTGACATCATAATTGACACGCGGTTGAACCACTTCTTCTGCAACTTCAAGAGCTTCATGCTCTTCAACTGCTTCAATTGCTTCAAATTCTTCAGCATCTTCTTTGGGTGCAAAATAAACATCTTGAGCTGTTAAAGGCTGCATAAATTCTTCCTCAACACTTTCAATGGAAGTATCTTCCACCTTGAGTTGATTAATCGAATGTTGTAACTGTCTGATTTTTTCTGCGTGATCTTCAAGCTTTTTATTTAAGCTTGCATTACCTGTAGAGTCTTTGGTAAACAAAGACATCACCAAGACAATAATTGCCAGCACCAATAGAGCCAGTACTAAAATCCAAATATCCATTATTTCACCTCATCTATTTTTTCTCAGTTTAGCAAACCTTTGTGAAGATTTAAATAAATCTTTCTGAAAATTTAACCCTAATTAAGGCGAAGTTAAATTTTTCTTATTCTTATAATCAATAATAGTCTCTCTAGTGGCTGATTTCAATTCAAAGTAAGCATTATACACGTCCCGTGCTATTCGAGTGGCTTCACCACCGTATGAAGACTGGTTAAGGTAAGGGACAATCACGCTAATAGCTATCTCAGGATCATCAAAGGGTGCATAACCAATGTAAGTACCATTTATAACAGGATCATTTTTTGCATATTGAATAGGTCCTGCATAGAAGGCTTCTGTCGTTCCCGTTTTCGACCCTACTTGAAAAGGATAATCCTGCAAATAAAATGAAGCAGTTCCTTCTTGGGTATGGGAAACCATTCGCATTCCTTCTTGAATTCTTTGCATTTGGGCAGGTTCATTTTGAATGACATTCATTAACTTTGGTGGAATAGTGGTAACAATCCCACCTAATTGACCGTTTTTATCAGTTCCGCGAACTTCTTTAACCAATCTAGGTGAATAACGTTTGCCGTTATTAGCTATTGTAGAGACATATTGAGCCATCTGTAACGGTGTGTATAAGTCGAATTGACCATACGATAAATCAAGTGCTGAAACTAACATATTACTAGCAGGTGTATATCCCGTTGATTCATTGGGGAGGTCGATACCAGTCTTAGTTCCCAAGCCAAATTCAGCAAAGTTCCTTCTCAAAATATCGATGGTCCGAGGATTAATATTCAATCGTCCCTCTTCTTCATAATTGTATTGCCCACCGATACGCATGGCTAACTTAATCATGTAAATATTTGAAGAACGTTGCAATGCAATCATATCATCAATAGGAATTTGCCCTGTTCGATTGAATAGGGATGTTTTCTCTTGAGAAGCTTGGAATTTTAATGGTTCATCAACAATTACATTATCTGTTAAAGAAATAACGCCTTCTTTATAACCCATTGAGATCATGGCAGGCTTGACACTAGACCCCATACCGTAGGATGTGTTAATGGCTCCTAAAGCGTCATCAACAATTTGCTCACGATTATAGGTATCATTTTTTTTATCATAAGCATATCTCTTACCGGAAATGCCTAATACTTCACCATTTTTTGGATTTAAGGCTACCACATAAACTCGATCATTTAATCCCTGTTCGGCTCCCATATTAACTAAACTGCTTTCAACAATCTCATCTAACTTAGCTTGAAAATCTGTATTGATAGTTAATACCAGATTGTTTCCTTTTGAACCTTCGTAGACTTTATCATTTTTTAGAATATCATCTTTAGCATCTGTCACAATATTAAAAACTGATTTAGAGCCTTTTAAAATCGATTCATATTGCTTTTCTAAATAAGAAATTCCGATTCGATCATTCATAGCATAACCTTTAAGCAATAATTCCTTAGCGTCTTCTCTTGGAATACCGCGCTCTTCAGTCGAAACTTGTCCTAGGATAGAACGAAGCATATCCTTTTTAGGATAAACTCTTTGCCAATCAGTCCCAATTTGAATGCCGGGTAAGTTTCTTAAGTTTTCACTCACCCTAGCTATTTCTTCTTGGGTAACATTTTTATTTTTTATCGTAACGGTCGATAACTCGTAAGCAGCTGCCATACGTTTATAGATGGCAATAATTTTTAATTCGGCTTCCGAAAATTCTAAATCTTCGTCTTCAACTTTTGATAATTGAGCTTCATAAGCCTGACTGCCTGATAAAAGCAGTTCCTCATCATTTAAACGTTTACGAATTTCGTCGATATTATTTACGATAAAATAATCTTTCTTATCTCTTTCGGTAACTCCTTGAGTTGGTAATTCAATTAAAGAGGCTAACTGAGTAGCAATTTTAATAAGATCTCCATTATCTACCCTCGAGGCACGATCTCTGGTAAAGAGAATAGCTCGTTCCGGTTGATTACCGACAATCACATCACCTTGGCTATCATAGATCATTCCACGAGGCACAGCCCCCGTTGAAATGGTTGATTCGGTTCGTTGAACCATTTTAGTAAGACTTTCTCCTTTATATAGTTGCAAATAGCCCAGACGAATAAAAAGGGCTGTAAAAGCTAAAAAGGCTGTAAAAAATAAAAGATTTAATCGCCTAGGTATATGTGAACGCTTCTTTTTTTTATTTTTATTTAATTTTTTAGGCATCTTCATCATACTTTCTGTAATCTATTTCTAAAGTCTAAGTTATTATAGCAAACTATACCTCAAGTTGAAACTTTATCCGTTAAGTCATAAATTAACATTTATTATTTTGTGATTTTATCACTATTTTTTGCTAAGATAGATAAGCAATGTTTCAAGAAAAAGGAGTTTTTTCGTGAAAATTAAAAGTAGAAAATATTTTATTTTAGTGAATATATTTATTAGCTTCTTAATAGCAAGTATGTTAGCCTATTTGATGAAATTTATTCCCATAGGAGATCAACAAGAACGTACCCTGCTCACCGTTGATTTAAGCCAGCAATACATCGATTTTTTCAGTTTGTATCAACGAGCACTCACAGAAAATCCTAGACTCTTCCTTTATTCTTTTGAAAAAGGAATTGGTGGTGAGATGATTGGCTTATGGGCGTATTATTTAATGAGTCCCTTTAATCTGATTTTACTATTTTTTAAAACTGAAAATTTAGATTTCGCCATTCTATTTTTAACCCTCATAAAACTGCTAGCCATTTCGGCCAGTTTTTATTATTTTGTTGAAAAAAAATACACCATCCAGCCAGTCATGAATATAGCTTTTAGTCAAGCCTATACCTTCATGTCTTATACCATGGCCTACCAACTGAATATCATGTGGTTAGATGGATTATTCTGGTTACCACTAATTGCACTAGGTCTAGATTATCTACTCAAAGAGAACAAACCGCTTCTTTATGTTTTTAGTTTAGCGATTGCAATGATCAGTCATTATTACATAGCTTATATGATTTCGATCTTTTTAATGGGTTATAGTCTTTTTGTCATTTTCGAAGATGAGAAACACCTTTCAATCAGAAAAGTTTTTTCGCAATACTTTTCTTTTATAAAATATTCACTGCTTTCAACCGGATTGTCAGGACTCTTTTTACTCCCTACTTTTATTTCAACTCTGAGCAGCAAAAATGCTCATAAGAAAGGATCCTTCGATTTTATTTTTGATTGTTCAAGTGAACACTCCTTGATGGATTTACTGGCCAAAAACTTTATCGGTGCTTTTAATTTTAATCAGTTATCCAACGGTTCAGCCAATTTTTATGTGGGCATGACTGTGGTAGTTCTTCTTATCTTATACTTTCTCTCAGCTAAGATAAGAATGAAAGAAAAACTAATCAGCTTTATGTTATTAGTCTTTTACTTTGCCTCCTTTACTTTCACTAATTTAGATAAGGCATGGCACCTTGGTCAATTTCCGATTTGGTATCCTTCTCGTTTTTCATTCTTAGTTTCATTCTTTTTATTAATTTTAGCGATTCGCTCTTATAAATACGTTCATAAGATCAGACTCTATCAAATACTCACCATAGTTTTTTCTTTAACAGTCTTTTGTTTATTTTATTTTTTGAATGATAATTATAGCTTTTTAAGTGATGCAAAAATCTTTTATAGCCTCATCTTCATGCTCTTAATTAGTTTTATTTTCTATCTTAATCGCAAGCCCAATAAGGGTTTGCTTTTCCTAATACTCCTTCTAACATGTGGAGATATGACTCTAAACGGTTACTTCATTTTGTCATCTAATGATCATTATGTGCAACCTTCTCGATTTAAAGATTATATTGCCTTATTGGATGAGATGATTGCCCCTGTTCAACCTAAAGAAAATGAATTCTATCGCATCCATAAGACCTTTAATCGAACAAAAAATGAATCCTTTTTCGCTAATTATCCTAGCGTCAATCATTTTGGATCAACCTTAGAGGCTTCTACTAGCCAACTGTATGGTTATTTGGGAATTCCACACACTAGTAATTCCATTTATTACACCAGTGGGACCCTGTTTACCGATGATTTTTTGAATATTCGCTACCTCATCGATATCACCTCCAATACAAATATGTATGCCACGGTTGAAAGTTACGCTTTATATCGAGAAGTCAGCGATTTTGATATTCGAGCGCATCAAAAACTCAAAAAAGAAAAGCGCTATGTCTACTATAAAAATCCGAATGTTTTGGGACTAGGAATGGAAGTATCTCCTGTGGTTATAAAAGCTAAGTTTAAAAAATATAAGCCCATTGAAAATCAAGAAATCTTATTAGACTTGCTGAACTTTGACGGTGAAAAGCTACAATTCTTTGAACAAAAAAAATTCAAAAAAATTGATTATCTAAATCTGAATGTGACCAATAAAGGAGATGGGGACTTCTATACCTATAAAAAAGAAAATCCCAAAAGGGATGCTTCTTTTGCCCTATCCTTTGATACTGAATCAAACAATCCCTTTTATTTTACTTTTCCCAATCATTTTTCTAACAACAGAGTTGAACTTATACTAGATAGTAAGCCTTATGAGTTTTATTCGCCTACTAACAGCCGCCAAATTATGGATGCGGCTTTTAAAAAATCAGGTAAAGAACATTCACTTAGAGTTAAGTTAAAGAAAAACACTTTTAAAGCCAACCTTATAAATCTCTATGAATTCAACCTTAAAAACTATCAGCAGTTAATCACAAAAAGAAAAAACAAGTCTCTAAAAATTACTTCTTTTGAAGAAAATACTTTGGAAGGCCAAATTAATATTGAGCAAGAAGAAGGATATTTGCTGATGACATTGCCTTATGATCCTTATTGGCATGTTAAAGTGGACAATCAGTCTGTAGAAGCCCTTCCAGTTTTAAATGATACTTTAATGGCTATTCCAATGACCAAAGGTAAACATACAATTAAGATGACTTATTTCCCCGACTCTATCTATTATGGTGGCTTGGTTAGCTTTCTAGCTATTGCTTTATTAATAGTAGATCAAAACAAATTTCGCCATAAAAATAAATAATTCATGTTATAATAAATATAGGCGTCCAACTTGCATAATGCTGAATAGTTGGATAAGATAGCTCTATTAAATTATAGAATAAAGGATGTTTTATTTGAAAAAATTATTTTTTATCCTTAAAAATGGCTTGAATAATCCACGCTTTTATATCGAGAGCCTCAATGTCAAATGGAAGCAAGTATTAGTCCTTCCTTTAATTATCACCATTTTAATGGCTTTGAATTTTGGAAAAGCCCTTTTTCCAACACTGCGATCCATTCAAACAGATATTAATGAAAGCATTAATTATCTACCTGATTTCCACATTAATGCGGGTGAACTCCAGCTTAATGAAGGCGAGAAAGCTCTATATTATGAATCACGACAATTTCAATTAATTATAGACGATCAGTTGACCAATCTTTCTGAAGGAGAAGGTTTAATTTTAAAGTCAGTAGATAATAGAGACCCTCAATTGACGAGCACCTTCAACTTGTTACTAGTTAAAAACCAAATACTGGTCTATACACCCGAAAATGGTCAGGTTTTTGCCTTTAATCATGATATGGTCACTAATAAAGAAAATCTAGCGGCCGTTTTGACTTATGCTAGTCAATTTAGTTTAACTCAACTCTTCTTTACTATAATAATGACTTGGATAGCCGCGGTCCTCGCTCACTTTTATTTTCTAGTTATTACCTCTTTATTAACCGGTATCTTGAACATGCGTTTAAACTTTCCTTTACCTTTTATGGTGCGAATGAAGTTAGTTATGGTTTGTTCTTTTGTGCCAATCTTAATGATAGAAATCATTAAATTATTATGGTCAGGCTTTTATGTTCCTTTCTATCTCTTTGTGGGCCTAACACTCTTTATTATCTACCATACTTTTAAACAACATACTCTCTTCATGCATCAATTGTTATCTCATATGGATATCAACATTATCAAAGAAGAAGATATTAAAACAGATGAAGACAAAAAGGACTCCTAATTCAGGAGTCCCTTAATTTGTCTTATTTTTTCGTTCTTGTCTAGCTCTCAATTTATTTTTACGTCGGCCAACTGAGCGTTTATGCTCTTTTATTTCTTGCTTCAGTTTATTTTTATAGCCTGGCTTGACTTTAGTCTTCTTAGCGCGATTAATTAATTGTTTTACCTTAGGATCTTGTGTTTTTTCTTGTGTATTTTTGCGAACGGAGCGTCGACTCCGATGATCAACTTCTTTTAACTCACCCTTACTATATTTGACTTCAGTAAATTTAATACCCTTGGCTTCTAAGCTCTCAATAGCCGCTTCATCGTCAGGCCCCATAAAGGTATAGGCTGTGCCGGTTAAGTCATTTCGCGCTGTTCGACCGACACGATGGACAAAGAATTCTAAGTCCTTTGGCAATTCGGTATTAATAACGTGCGAAATACCTGGAATATCAATTCCTCTGGCCGCAAGATCAGAAGCCACCACATATTGAAACTCTAGATTTCGAATTTGTTTCATTAAACGATTTCTTTCTCTTGGTTGCATGCCACCATGAATGGTGGCTATCTTTAAGCCCTTGCTTTTTAAAAATTCACTTAAGTCATCGGCATAATTTCTAGTATTACAAAAAACAATTGCTAAATAGGGCTGACCCATTGTTAATAGATTATAGACCATTTCCTCTCGTTTGATCCCTTTGATATCAATTAAGTAATTTTCCACTTGGTCAGTTAGCACTTGCTTCGGTTTAATCGTAATCTCTTTGGGTCCGGTCATGTATTTATTTAAGAACACTGCTACCTGCTGAGGAATCGTAGCAGAAAAAACCATCATTTGCAGATTCTCTGCCATTCTAGAAGCAATTTCATCGACAATTGATAAAAAACCCAAATCAAAAGTCATATCCGCTTCGTCCACAACCATCGTCTTAGCTGTTTGTACCCATAAAGCATTGGCTTGCATCAGATCAAAAATTCGCCCTGGCGTTCCAATTACTAGATGCGGTTGTTGGTTGGCTAATTTATCTATCTGTCTTTCCTTATCCGTTCCACCTATAAAACGTGAAATTCTGATACTCTCACTTTGATCACCTACTAATTCCGTCGCAAATTCATAAATTTGATTGGCTAATTCACGACTAGGAGCTGTAATAACTGCTTGAACTTTTTGATCGCTAGGATCTAATTGCTCCAATAACGGAATAAGAAAGGCATGTGTTTTTCCTGACCCAGTTTGAGACTTTACAATAAGGCTCTCGCCTTTTAAGGCAAGAGGGATCACTTCTTCTTGCACCGGGGTCAACTTTTTAAATGATATTCTATCCAGTGCTTGCTTAATAAATGCTTTTATATTTAATTCATTAAAATTCATATATTTCTCCTCTATATATTCTTTTGCTTATAATAACGTCATTCGTAAAAAAGTATACCATAAAGCTATCTGATAAAATATGACGGATTCTTAATCTTGAATCCAAGATCTAATTTGATATAATAAAAACTATGTAAAAATGGAGGCATCATAAAGATGAAAGAATATCGCTTAATTATGACTATTTTTGGGGCTAGTGGTGACTTAGCCCACCGTAAATTATACCCTGCCCTTTATCAATTATATAATAAAGGCTTTTTAGCTGACCATTTTGCAATAATTGGGACCGCTAGACGAGCATGGGACGATGAATTCTTTCGTCAAGTGGTTAAAGAAAGTCTTTCACAAGCTAAACAAGCGAATGAGAACATTGAAGATTTTCTCTCGCATTTTTATTATCAAGCTAATGATGTAAAGGAAAGTCGACAGTATAACCAACTTAAAAAGCTATCTCTTTCTCTCTCAGAAAAATATCAAACTCAAGGAAATCAGATTTTTTATATTTCTTTATCTCCTAAGTTATTCCCAGTTATTACCAGTCAATTAAAAAATCAAGGCTTACTCACTGACCAGGGATATAATCGACTAATTATTGAAAAACCTTTTGGATATGATGAAAAAACAGCTGAAGAATTACAGACTCAGTTAACTCAGTCCTTTGATGAAAATCAAATTTATCGAATTGATCATTATCTAGGTAAGAGTATTGTCAATCAAATTCTACCCATTCGGATGAACAACTTTCTCAGCCAATTCCTATGGGATCCAGCCAATATCGACCACATTCAAATCACTTTAGATGAAGAAATTGGAGTCGAAGATCGTGGAGCCTATTATGAAACTAGTGGGGTCAGTCGCGATATGATCCAAAATCATGCCCTGCAATTATTAACCTTGATCACTATGGACCTACCTGCTAATAGGAGTAATGAGGCTTTAAGGCAGAAAAAAATTGATCGATTGAAACAATTGAAACACTATGCTGACTTAGAAGTTTTAAAAAAACATGTGGTACGTGGGCAATACATACAAAGTGAAGACCAAAGTCACGTAGCTTACCGTCAAGAAAAAGACGTTGCCAGTGACTCGACAACCGAAACCTATATGGCTTTAAAAATAGCTATTGAGCAAGATAAATGGGCAAACACCCCCATCTATTTGCGCTCAGGTAAGCATCTTAATAATAAACAGACCGATATTAAAATAATCTATAAGAAGCAAGCTGAAAATGTTCCAGCTAACTATTTACAAATTGAATTAGCTCCTCATGCTGGCATTCGTTTGTGCTTATCCCAGTCTGATTCTACCCATCGTAACGAAATTAAAGAGCTCAATTTATGCTATCATCTTCCACGAGAACTTACCAAGGTTATACCAGGTGACTATGAAAAATTACTTTTTGACTGTATGAACGGCGACCTGAGTAATTTCGCTCACTACCTAGAAGTCAAGTATGCTTGGCAATTTATCGATTCCATTCATGCTCTATGGCAAGAAGAAAAAGATCCCGATTTGGCTTTCTACCCTGCCCAGTCTAACGGACCAGAAGCAGGTGACTATCTGATCGAAAAGGACAATCGCTCATGGTTTAATGAATAACAAAACAAAATAAAGATCCTTTCACTTTAACCTGTACTAGGCACTGCCCCCAAATAGTGAGGCAAACATAAAAACACCTCCGTTGAATTCGTGTGAAATGAATTTAATGGAGGTGTTTGATTAGGGTTAATCACCTAGCTTACTCTGCAGAAACAAAATCGAAATGTATTGAAATGAAAAATGAAGGCCGGACTAATAAACAAATAATAGATGAATGAAACATTAAGAACACATCTCAAGTAAAAACTTGCTGGCCTTGGGATCGTTAAAGTCAAACCTAGCGCTTCAATCAAGCTGGAGGTAAAGAATAGACTTATGGCAAAGGATTCGAAGAACTTAGCGAGATAGATCCACTCAAAATCAAATTAAAACGTCAACAAGCAGCCTAACAAAGGTATTTTTTATTCTGTCCCATTTATGGGGTGCAGTGCCACGTTAAAGGGAAAGAACTTTTTATCGATTAGATTATTAAATGTTTTGATCTTTTAAAAACTGAGCATTAACTTTAATCATTTGATCAATTAGCTCTTTTTTCTCTTCATCATCATAAACATTGGCTCCCGAAGCCATTTCATGACCACCGCCATTAAACTGGATCGCTACTTGATGAATATTTGGGCCTTTTGAGCGAATACGTGCACGATACTCTCCATGTGAGTCTTCTTTTTCAATAAAAATAACCCATGTTAATACTTCTTTTAAACGTCCTGGTAAATTGGTAACCGCATTGGTTCCATCAACCGTCATTCCTCTTTGAATTAAATCTGCTTGTTTCAAGGTCATTGTTGCTACTCCCTTTTCATACAATTCAATTTGATCAATGGCAAATGATTGGAAATTTAATTCATTGAGTGATAACTCATTCATCTTGCGGTTAATTTGAGTATTTTCAGCTTGATGAGCCATCAAATAAGCTACCGCCTCAAAGGTTGCTTGAGTGGTATTTGAATGGAGGAACCGTCCTGTATCACCGACAATGCCCGCATATAGGAATGTAGCAGCTTGTGGTGAAAGGGTCAATTGACCTTGAGAATGCATGATCATTTTAGTAATGAGTTCTGCAGTTGAAGAACTTAGAATTTCAACAATTTCCAAGTCAGCAAAGTGCTCAACTACCAGATGATGATCTATTTTGATTAAAGTATTATTTTGAATGTGATCATTTCCGTCAATCCGTTCAAAAACTGGTGTATCTAAAATAATTACCAAAGCATCTTCATAATCCTGTCTGTCAACATTATCCATACGGCCCAACCACTCAATTCCCTTGCCCATCTTGCCAGCAGCTAGGACAGTCTTATCTGGAAAATTATGTTTGATTGTGGCCTTCAGCCCTAATTGTGAACCAATCGCATCTGGATCTGGATTGATGTGTCGATGAATAATAATACGATCATATTGATCAATTAGACTTATTAACTTTTCGATTAAGCTTTGCTTAACTGTCATTAGTTAGACTCCTTCTGTCTTTTATTTACCATTTGTGAACCAACTGTTGCTTGAGCGACCAGAATATTTTCAACAAAAACTTTCACTTGAGAAATTGCCGAACGTCGATTGTAGTTAGAAATTTCAACTTGAAATTCAATCAAGTTTCCTAATTGAATAAATGTGAAATAATTAAGATTAAGTGATTCAAGAATATTATTATGACCTGTTAAATCCTTTACCTTGATAATTGCAACTTGGGCAATCAACTCACAAAGCCCTCCATAGGATAAAGTCCCCAAAGTATTAACCATCTGGGGTTGGACCTCAAACTGATAATCATAACGATTTTTAAAATCATTACGGTTAACTTCAACCAAGTGTTTTAACAGATCGTGTTCGAAGGTATTAGCTGTTTGTGGTTGCTGTTGAATATTTTGTAAGGCCTTCATAACATCTTGGCGAGAAACGACACCCAAAAGTTGCAAGTTGTCAGCAACAACGGGAATCATTTCAATATCTTCCCAAATCATCTTATATGAAACAGATGCTAAACTCATATGCGGCTTAACAGTAATGACATTTTTACTCATCGCCCGTTCAATTGAAACACTGTTACCTCTTCCCATTAAATCATTAGCAGTTACGACTCCTACTAAACGCTTATTGGTCACCACTGGGAATCTTGATAAACCAGTTTCACTCGATTTCTTCTTAAAATTCTCAATAGTATCTGAAGGCTCCAATGATACCGTTCTTTCAATAGGAGTATAGACTTCTTCAACTGTTACAATTTCTTGCTTAATCATTTGCTCGTTGATTGATTGATTGATTAATGAGGCAACAGTATAAGTATCATAACTAGTCGTAATAATGGGTAGCTCTTCTTGGTTTGCTAGTCTTATAATATCGTGGTCTGTTTTAAAGCCACCTGTTATTAATACAGCGATACCATTCTTTAGGGAGTGTCGGTGAACTTCAGACCGATTACCAACAATAATCAGGGTCTGACTTTCAAAATATCGCTCCATAGCTTGCAAGGTCATCGCTCCAATAATGAATTTGGTCAGGGGTTTATCCAGTCCTTTTTCCCCCCCTAAGACCTCGCCATCAATTAGAGGGATTATATCACCAAAGGTTAAATGGCCGACTGATAAGTGATTTTTCTGTTCAATACGTATAGTCCCTACCCGTTCAATAGTCGAAACAAGTCCCTTTTCTTCAGCATCTTTGATAGCACGATAAGCAGTTCCCTCACTCACTTGCAATTGCTTAGCTATGCCTCTGACAGAAATTTTGTTTCCTATGGGCAAGGATTGAATGTATTGGATAATGCGTTCATGCTTAGTTCCCAAAGAATCACCTCAAAATCTTATTTATTAATAATATATCTTAAAGCCACATCTAAAATCATTTTAATCACAAAACCTACCATAAAACTCATGGTTGCTAAGTCTGTATTGCCTTCTGTTTGTGATTCTGGAATTAATTCTTCCACTTGAACGAAAATCATAGTCTTCAGCATAATGCAAGTGCGAAACAAACTGATCCATTAAGCGTAAGAAGACACCACCAACTAAAAAGCCAACTGCTGCTGGAAACCGTTCAGGAATTTTAAAACCAACACTGGCAAGTTATTCTAAAGCAGGAGCTAAAAGTAACCAGAAAGAAGCTGCCACCTTAATTTCACCTGCTAATCCCTGCATCATGGCTAGTAATTTATTGTCTACTTTCTTTACTAAAAAACAAAAGATGCAGCAAATACAGTACATAAACATGTTCCTATGCCGACTATACCCGACTGAAAGATGGGGTTCAGCTGAAGAAACCCTTCCATTTTATATCCTTCTATTAAATATCTAATTGAATGGGTAAGGGTTCACTTTGAGGGTCTAATAACTTGGATACTGAAATTCCTAATAAACGAATCTCTCTATTTGCCTCACCGTGATCTTCCCACAATTCTATAGCTTTATTCATTAATTGATAACGATCATTAGTTGGATAGGCAAAGCTGTCTTGCCTGGTCACTGTTTCAAAATTACTGTAACGTATCTTAAGAGTGAGCGTTTGACAATATAAATCTTTAGCATTTAGATCTTGCGATATTTTCACTACTAGTTGGCGTACTTTTTCCTTAATAACCTCCTCATCTAAAAGGAAAGTTTGAAAGGTTTGTTCAGTTCCCATCGATTTTCTTTGCCGATTTTGACTGACAGGCACATTGTGAATACCTCGAACCTTAAAATAAAGTGAGTGTCCCATTTTTCCAAATTTAGCAATTAATTCTTCGAGTGAAAACTTTGCTAGGTCTGAGCCAGTTTTAATGTTATGGCTTTCAAAAATACTTAAAGACTTAGCGCCTACCCCATAGAAATCTTTAATTGGGAGCGCATGAAGAAAAGGTATGGCTTCATCCGGAGAAACCAAGGTAATACCATTCGGTTTATGAAAATCTGAAGCCAATTTAGCAATAAATTTATTATAAGAAACTCCTACTGAACAACTTAGATGAATTTCTTCATAAATTTGAGCCTGGATAAGACGAGCGATTTTTAAAGCTGATTCTTCCTTTATATGATTTTTCGATACATCCAAATAGGCTTCATCTAGGGATAGAGGCTCCACTTGGTCAGTGTATTGATAAAAAATTTTGCGAATTTCTTGCGAAACCGAGCGGTAATAAGCCATATTGCCTTTGATAAAAACAGCTTGAGGACAGCGCTTATAAGCTTCCAAAGAAGACATTGCAGAATGAATACCGTATTGACGCGCTATGTAATTACAAGTGGTCACAATCCCCCGTCCATTAGTTAATTTTGGATGTTTAGCAATAACTACAGGTTGATTGCTTAAGGACGGATTATCACGAATTTCAATGGAAGCATAAAAGGCATCCATATCCACATGTAATATTTTGCGACTTGTATCCGGTTTAGGATCATCGAAAGTAAGTAAGCCATATCTCATATTTAGCCTCCTAAAGGCTTCATATCCTAATAATAATACTATAAAGCTAGATAGAATAAGTGAAAAAACATTTATTAATAAGTAATAATTACCTACTAATAAATGTTTCAATTATTCATTTAAGATGCTAAGACTTACACATTAGCATCCGTTTCTAACTTCCCTTCAACAGTGGTTTTATTTTCAGAAGAGTAGACGGTTTCATCATTTGTACCCGCACTCTTAAGAACATTTGCTACCGCACTGATTTCAAAGGTTAAATATATACCTTCACAGTCAATTACAACAAGGCCTTCTTGCTGTTTTACTTCATCTACTATTCCATGCAATCCCCCAATTGTAACTACTCCATCACCTGCTTGCATTGCCTCAATCATTTGGCGCTTTGCATCGGCCGCTTTTTTTTGGGGACGAATCAACATAAAGTAAAATAAAGCGAACATAATAAGCATTGGTAAAAAAGCAAAATAACTATTTCCCATTAAAAATTCCTCCTCTAAATATCTCTTATATTATAACAGTTTTTTAAGACTTTCTCCATTAAAATTCTGGAGCATTTGGTTTGTTATAACCATATTCTTCACGAAAAGCTTGACGAAACTCTAATAAATTATCTTCTCGAATGGCTTGACGAACATCACGCATCAATTGCAATAAGAAATGGGTATTATGTATCGAAGTTAAACGTAACCCAAAGGTTTCTTGACTCTTCATTAAATGGCGAATATAAGCGCGACTATAATTACGACAGGTATAACAGTCACATTTAGGATCAATGGGGCTATAATCACGTGCATATTTAGCGTTTTTCACCACTAATCTTCCTTGCGAAGTCATGCAGCTACCGTTTCGAGCAATGCGAGTAGCTAAGACACAATCAAACATATCCACACCACGAATGGAACCATCAATTAAGGCATCAGGAGAACCAACCCCCATTAAATAGCGTGGTTTGTTTTTAGGAAAAACTGGCATTAAGTAATCTAGGACTTCATTCATTTCCTCTTTAGTCTCGCCCACTGATAAGCCGCCAATGGAATAGCCTGGGAAATCTAAAGCAATCATGTCTTTAGCGTGTTGTAAGCGCAAGTCTTTATAACCTGCCCCTTGGCAAATGCCAAAGAGTGCTTGTTTTTCAGGATTTTGATGTGCTTTTAATCCTCTTTCTGCCCAACGACTAGTTCTAGCAATCGACTTTTTAACGTAATCATAAGGCTGATGATAGTCTGGGCATTCATCAAAGGACATGATAATATCTGATCCCAAAGCATTCTGAATTTGAATGGCTTTCTCAGGAGATAAGAATAATTTTTCTCCTGAAATATGATTACGAAAATGAACGCCTTCTTCTTCTATATCACGAATCTCACTCAGAGAAAAGACTTGAAACCCTCCTGAATCGGTTAGAATCCCTTGATCCCAGTTCATAAACTTGTGAAGCCCGCCTGCTTGCTCAATAATCTCTTCACCAGGCCTTAACCATAAATGATAGGTATTACTTAATATCACACCCGCTCCCATATCTTTTAACTCTTCAGGTGATAATGATTTGACGGTAGCTAATGTTCCTACCGGCATATACATGGGGGTTTCAAATGAGCCATGTGGAGTATGAAGTATCCCTAATCGAGCTCCCGTATGTTTTTCTTCTTTGATTAATTCATAAGTTATAGCAGCCACTATTTACCTTCCTTTCTATTATTTCAATTCCACTTTAAAAATTAATGGATAATTTTTTCCAGTTAAATAAAATTGATCCGCTTCAATATGAGCAATCCCATTTAAGACATCCATTGTTTCTCTTTGTTCTGCTGTAAGATCCAACTGATCGAGCATAGGAGTCAAATCATATGTTTTAAGTATTTGACCACTTTGGGGATCAATTTTAACAATGCGATTATCATACCAAATATTAGCGTAAATTGCATCATTGGCATATTCCAACTCATTTAACTGATCTAATGGCTCTCCTTCTAAATTCACTTCCACTTGATCAACTAATTTAAAGTTGTCAGGATTATAAGTATAGATAGTTGATGACCCATCAGACAAGTAGAACAGATCTTTTTCCTCATTATAAGCTAATCCCCATCCTTCACCTTTTATTTCATAAGTGTTGACTAGTTCTTTGGTCTTTACATCCCATTTGAAAACTTTGCCCTCTTTCCAAGTTAACTGCCAAAGTTCATTGTCACGCAAAGAAATCCCTTCTCCAAAGTATTGGTTATCTAATCCAATGGAGCGGTCTAACAAGCCTTTTTCCCAATTAAAATAACCCCAAGCTGATTCTCCGTATAAACCTGTGCCGATTAAGAGTTGGGCCTCTTGATCAAGCTCAAATCCTTGTATAAATAAATTTTCCTTGATAGGGTATGTCTCAATTAAATAGACCCCTCCTAAGCTACCATTAGCTATAACGTTTCTTGTAAAAGTAAGACTAACTAACAATAAAATAGTGAAATTCAATATTTTAAACATCATTCATTCCTCCTATAAAAAAACTTGATAAATCCTTAAGAATATGCTGACTTGAATCTTGATTGAATCTTGGTAAAATAATAACAAACATTGTAACTGAAAGGAAATTGAATATGACTTTTTATCAGTTTGCCGTAGCCATTTTACGCTGTCTCTTTCGTCTTTTTAATGGGAAATCCTATATAATTGGCAAAGAAAACATTCCCGATCCCAATCAATCAACTTTTATTCTAGCAGCCACTCACCGCTCTTTTTGGGATCCATTATACTTGGCCATTGCACTTTATCCACTTGAAATTTCTTTTATGTCAAAAGAATCAATTTTTCATAATTCTTTGTTAGCTAGCATTTTACGAAAGGCACATGTTTTTCCAGTTAATCGAGAAAAACCTAGTCCTAAAACGATCAAAATAGCCGTCAAACAATTAACTGAAAAAAATTTGAATTTAGGTATCTTTCCTTCTGGTAGTCGGTACACAACTGAAATTAAAGGTGGAACTGCTTTCATTCAACGTCTTTCAAAAAAAGACATCATCCCAATTGCTATTCAACCACCTTTAGACTTTAAATCATTCTTTAAGAGACAAGGAGCTAAAATAGCTTTTGGACCTGCCATTAAATATAATCCTGAATTAGATTATAATAAAGATCAACTAGCTAAAATAGACCAGGAATTGGCCAAGGCTTTTGATAATTTGGATCATCAATTAGACCCAAGCTTTAGCTATGTTCCTGCTAAAAAGAAATAATTATTACGCTTTATAAAAAAACTCCTACCCTTGAAGCTGTCGTTAAGCTGCTCTAGGGAGGAGGTTTTTAATCTTAAAAATAATTTATTGTATACTTGATTAAAGAAAACCTAATTTTCTGCGCCTTTTCTGCTCCTTAAGGACAGAAAACAGTAACAAAAATTGTGAAAGAAAAAACATATTTTCAAACAAAGCTATTTCGATTGCATCTTCATAGACTGCATGATTTGCTGAACTTTTTTCTTGGAAGGCTTTTGCCCCATTTGCGCCATCATAGTCGTAATCATGCGCTCATCAATAGGTGGATTTTCTTTAAAATAATTCATCATATACTTCCGAGCAATAAAGAAACCTAACACTGCTCCTGCTACCAATGCTAAAATAACAATTAAAACCCATGAAAATGTTGACATACCATCTCTCCTTTTAAAAATTTAACCGATTAAATACTCTAACCTATTAATCTTTACGATTATGTATTCCTTTAGCTTTTTGAATTCTTTTAACTTTTTCAGGTGTTAAATCATTTCCATCTGAATCGACAATTTTAACTCCCTCAACCTGTCTTACCATGTGCTGTCTGAAGACTTTTAAGTACTCTTGTCTTAATTGATTCTGTTCTTCTTTTTCTGAATCCGTAAGGCCTTTAGTTTTTTGAAGTTTAGCTAACTCATTAATTCTTGCTAGTTTTGAAGATGAAAGCATAGCGATCCTCCTTTGCTACGAACATTTGTTTGATTTATAATTCTACTTCTGCTACAATTAAATTATCCTATAGAAAGAGTGAGTGAAATGATTAAGATAACGACCAAGCAATTAAACGTGCTACAATCTATTTATGAATTACTCAATGAAAATGGTTATCCACCCACTGTTCGCGAAATTGGAGCGCGTGTTGGACTTTCTTCTCCATCCACTGTCCACGGTCATCTTGACCGATTAGAAGAAAGTGGACTGATTGAAAGATCTGCCAGTAAAACAAGGACGATTGAAATAACGGCCTTGGGAATTAAAAAATTGGGCATCAAATCCGATAAAGTACCTTTACTCGGCTATGTTGCCGCAGGTGCTCCGATTCTTGCTGAAGAAGAAGCTATGGAATATTATCCTAAGCCTACCGATCTTCAATATGATTCAAGCGAATTATTTATGCTGATCATTAAAGGTGAATCCATGGTTAATATTGGCATTTTGGATGGCGATATCATCACCGTCCGCAGACAAGCAACTGCCAATAATGGTGAAGTCGTTGTTGCTATGACTGAAGATAATGAAGCAACATGTAAAACTTTTTATAAGAAAAAAGATCATATCGTACTTCGCCCTGAAAATGATACCATGGACGATATTATCTTGCCCGACGTTTCAATTTTAGGCAAAGTAGTTAGTCTTAATCGCTATTTCTAATCAACTCAATTAAAGATTAGCCTAACCAGAGATTAAAACTGGTTAGGCTCTTTTTATTTCTAATAGTGCATTAGTGTGAAATACTTGTGATCTCCCAACTTCTCTTTTCCTTTTAAGTCATCTAACTCAATAAGAAAAGCACACCCTGCGACAATTCCTCCAAGATTTTCCACTAATTGGATAGTTGCTTGAATGGTTCCACCTGTTGCTAATAAATCATCGGTTATTAAGACTCTTTGGCCCGGTTGAATAGCATCTTTGTGGATTTGTAAGACATTTGATCCGTATTCTAAACTATAGTCTACTTCAATTGTTTCTCTAGGAAGTTTACCTTTTTTACGGACAGGGGCAAAGCCCACTCCAAGCGCATAAGCAACTGGGCATCCAATAATAAAACCACGCGCTTCAGGCCCTACGACCATGTCCACCTTTAATTCTCTAGCATAGTCTACTATCTCTTGAGTCGCTGCTTCAAAAGCGGGACCATTTCCCATGAGAGGTGTGATATCACGGAAAATAATACCTTCTTCTGGGTAATTATCAACACGAGCGATATAGTTTGTATAATCCATTTTAAGTCTCCTTATTTATCCAGCTTTTCACTTGATCAAGTGTTTGAAAATTCAATAATTTTTCTGCTTCCATGGCTTCTTGATACTTGCTCATGGCAGGCAACTCCATTAAATCAAGTTTGTTGGCTTGCTTAAGCTGGTTCATGATTACAAGTCCATCTTTTATTGTAACAAAACCCGCCTCAAAAAACACCACAATCATTGTTTTTATTTTTATTAATGGAATTGATAAATAGCTAGAAAGAACTTGTAAATCTTTTAGTTGAAGACTACCTTCTTGCTTAAGCAGTTGGAACAATTTTGCAAAGTCTTGACGCTGGGGCAAGCCTGCTAAATATCTGGATTCTACAACAACACTGGCTAAATAAATTTTTTCCCATCCGTGACTCTTTAAAAGTTTTTTTAGTTTATTAAGATTTTGGGGGGGCTCAATCAACACTAGATTTTCATATTTAAAATTAATGGGTAATGCTTCATAATTAATCAATTGATAGTCGTTTTTCAACTGTTCAGAAAAGAGTGCCGCATTTTTTTTATCTTGAAAACAATAAACCACCTCAGACAGCTGTTTTAATTTATCAAAATGTGTTTTCCCTCGGTAATCAATCCACAATTGCCCTTCCAAATTAAAATCTTTGACAATTAATTGACATTCTTTTTGTTGTTTCCATTCGTTAATTGACAGTTCTCCAACCATATCCAACTGAATACCCAATTGACAATCTTCAAAGTCATCCGCCATACTAAACGCTATGGCAGCTAGTGAGTTTGCAGTGCCTGATTGATTAAATTTCATTTTAACATGTTGTTTATTCGCTCCAATTACTCTTTTTTCAATCATCTTTAAGTCCTTAAATAAAACAATAGGCTTAGGATTATGCATACCGAAAGGTCCTAATTTTTGAATCTCTTCGATTAATTTTAAATTAATATCTGTCAAACTTAGTCTAGCATCAACCGACAAGGAAGTTTTGGCTAAAATTTGATCTTTGTGTTTATCAGCTAACTGGCTTAATTCAGTCTGAAATTTTTGCCAATTATCTTCTTCAATTGTCATACCAGCCGCTTGGCTATGACCACCAAAATGCTTTAATAGTCCTTTTAGCTGACTAAGATTTTTGAAAAGATTAAAGTTTTCTTTTGATCTAGCTGAACCTTTATACTGATGATTTTTCTTGTCAAAGTTGAAAAGTAGGCATGGGCGCTGGTATTTATCACAAATGCGACTAGCTACAATTCCTAAAACTCCGGGATGCCAATTTGGAGAAGTCTGGCAAATAATTCGAGGCAACTCCTTTAAAACATCTAATTTTGATGTAACTTCTTGATAAATTTGAGTGACTAATTGCTGTCTTTTATAATTTTCCTGTTCAATAAACTCAAGCCACTGACTAGCCTCTTGCTCGGTAAAAGCTGCCAACCAATCGAATCCCGGTCGAGGATCTCCCAACCGTCCCACAGCATTGAGTCGAGGACCAATAATAAAACCAATCGTTTCGGCAGATATATCATCTTTTGACTGTAATTGTTGGTTTAATAGAAGCTGTAGTCCGGGCCGCTGAGTAACTTCTAACTGATGGATTCCTCCAATAACAATTGTTCGATTTTCATCTAAGAGAGAGACCATATCAGCAACCGTACCAATAGCTGCTAAATCTAACATTTCTATTGGTATTTCACCAAGGATGGCTGTTGCTACTTTAAATGCGACACCTGCTCCAGATAAATCTCCAAAAGGATAACTTCCCTGAGGGTGACGAGGATGTATGATGGCATATGCAGCTGGCAGCGTTTCCTGTAACTCGTGATGGTCAGTTACAATAACGTCGACCTTCTTTTCTTGAGCAAATTCAATTGCTTCATGACCTGCCACTCCATTATCAACCGTGATGATTAATTGAACCCCTTCTTCAATAAACTCTTGATAACGATCGATATTGGGACCGTAGCCATCTTTAAAACGATTGGGTAGATAGACTCGACTGTCAGCTCCTAAAGCATCTAAAGCCTCTTTTAAAATTAAAGAAGAAGTGATTCCATCTGCATCATAATCACCATAAATCAAAATTTTTTCTCCCTTTTCAATGGCTAAATGGATGCGTTTTACTGCTATATCCATTTGATATAAGGCAAAGGGGTCATGATATAAAGTTGGCTCTTGTTCGGTGGCTTTTTTTATTGCCGATAGATCATGAAGACCACGATTAAAACAGATTGCTAAAAAAGCGGGCGAATAGTCTTCTCCCGCTATTAATAATTTTTGATAGTTTTGATTTCCATTTAAA
Source organism: Facklamia sp. P13055 (assembly GCF_050409445.1). NCBI lineage: Bacteria > Bacillati > Bacillota > Bacilli > Lactobacillales > Aerococcaceae > Facklamia > Facklamia sp. P13055. Next base: position 136,061 of record NZ_JBNUPL010000001.1, on the reverse strand, counting down.
TTTTCTGGCAATTGCCATTGGTATTTAGACAACATCGTTATTCTCCTTACACATCATAAACTCATTAATTAAGTGGGATTTCATATTCATCAAAGTCATTAACAAGATGACTGTTAGGAAAAATAGAACAAGCTTCTTTTTCAAGTTGCTTGAGAGCCTTGCCTAAGTAGCGAGCTGAAATATGATTGAGATAAAGAGCCTCTACTTGACTATCTTTAGCCACTTGGGCTGCTTGATGACTGGTCGAATGGTAATAAGCTCTTGCCATTTTTTCTTCCGCTGCTTCATGAGTAGCCTCATGGACTAAAGCATTCGCTTTTCTGGCTAAGACTTTAGAATTCTGACAATAACGGGTATCCCCCAAAATGGTAACGATTCTACCAGGTCGATCCGGAGCAAGAAAATTCTGGCCATCTATCCATCTGCCATCTTCTAATTGAACACGTTCTCCGCGTTTGAGTTGACCATAAATTGGACCATTAGGTATCTCAAATTTTTTCAACTCTTCAACTAAAAGTTGACCAGGTAAATCTGGTTCTTCTACTCGGTAGCCAAAAGAAAGAATCCCATGTTCTAAAGGTAAATAATTAACCTTCCAGCCATTATCAAAGATTAACTCGCCACCTCGGTCTACCAACTCTGTTATTTTTAAACTGTATGCAAGTTTGGATTTTGAATATTTTAAGGAAATCTTAATAAAATCTTTTATCCCCTTAGGTCCATAAACTTCTAAACAGTCTTCTCCACCTTGAAAAGATCTTGAACTTAGAAGTCCTGGCAAGCCAAAAATATGGTCTCCATGAAGATGAGTAATAAAAATTTTAGTTATTTTTCTAGGTCGAATGGTTGTTTCCAAGATTTGATGCTGGGTTGCTTCTCCACAATCAAATAACCAGATTTCATTCAACTCATCTAATAACTTTAAAGCCAGCGAAGAAACATTTCTTTGTCTGGATGGAATCCCAGCACCTGTGCCTAAAAAATGTAATTTCATATTTCCATCAACCTCTTTCTATGACTAGCGCTGACGGTATATCTCCTTAGCGATAAATTTAGATAACTCCAATGACCCCTCATCATTTAGATGAACGCCATCTTCAGCAAACCATTCAGCGTGTCCACGGGCATAATTCGCCCAGTCTATAATTCTAACATTTCCATATTCTTGAGCCGCTCTTACCAATTGACGGTTAGCATCATCTGTCCAAATGCGATCAACCAAAACGTTGACATAATACTGATCACGGTCTAGACCGACTGCTTGAATATAATCATCCATTTGACCAACTGTAAATGTTCCATTAGAGCCTAACATGGTTACCACAGTAGGCTTTAATCCGCCTGTTTGATTGAGACCATATACCGTATCATAAGATTCATAAAGTTGTCGACCGACTTTCGGATCAAAAACAGCCTTAGGAAATACATCATTCAAGCGCTCGGTGGCTGCAGCTAAAGTTGAATCCCCTATGAAAGTTATCTCCAATGCATTAGCATAGAGTAAGACTTCTTGATCTAAGCCTTCGATATTATTAACAACTACTTGTCTTTCTTCAGTTTTTCTTGACTCTTCAGCAATATTCATATTGTTTTCAATAATGGCTTGAATTTCCTTACTTGATTCTACACCCTTAGCTGGTGAAGAAATAGCCAGAGCGATGACCCCCATCACGACATTAAAAATATAACACGCTGTGATAAATTTCACTACTCTTAATGATTGAGGGTGAGAGCTTAAATAATCAAATTGATGCTTCATTTTGCGCCAATTAAAGTCTTGTCCAATTGGAAGACTAATTCTGCGCTTTTCAAATAATTGGTAAGTAATTTCAGCTAAAATAATGATCAAAAGCAACTGAAAACCATAATTTAACCATGGAGACCTATTCATAAAGCTAATGTTTTGAGGCATTAAAAGATAGACAGGATAGTACCATAGATAGTAAGAAAAAGATCGTTGGCCTATCCAGGTAAATAGTTTAAAACGAAAGATTTTGTTCCAAATAGTTGCTGGATGAATACTTGAAACAACAATTACAGCAGAAATCAAAGAAAACAAAGTTAAACCAAAACGATAAGCAAAAGGTTTGGTTGCAAACATGAATTTAATCATGAAGAAAGCAAAAATGACTGCAAGTAAACCCATAAGATTCATGGTCATAATTTTCTTTGATGAAATCTTTTTAGGTGATAAATTAACTGGAAGAGCTAATCCTAAAGAACCCCCAAGAGTAAAAGCAGATAATCTTGTTAAAAGGTCATAGTAAATTCGGGTAGGATCTTGGTTATCTTTATAAAGATAGCCCATTAAAAAAGCGGATAAGGCTGAAATAATCAATAACATACGAATAGTTACTTGAGGTTTTTTATGCCAACTGTAAAGTAAAAATATTAAAATAGGTGTTAAAATAACCAATTGTCCATATAAAGAGACGTACCACAAATGTGTAAAGGGACTTGGATTAGCCGCTTGAACAAAGTAAGACTGTTGATTAAAAATCTGATAATAATTGTTAATAAATGTGAGTGAACTTAATCCCATCCACCGAATATTAGATAAAAAATCACGGTTAAAAAGTAAAATATAGGTAGACGTAGTTAAAACTACGAATAAAGTAGGGAAAAAAAGTCTTTCAAAACGCTTATATATAAATTGCCAAAAGGACTCTTTTCTAGCTTGTATATCTTTTAAATAAAAATGTCTAAAGTTAAAAAAACCAGCTATGAAAAGAAATAGATTAACTGCAAGGAAACCACCTGGAACAATATGTTCAAAGTAGTAATAAGCAATGATTAGCAGTATTGCGATTCCCTTAAGACCGTCAAAAATTGGGATACGCCCTTGTTTAACTTTATTTTGCATATTAAAACCACCTAATCAATAAACTCAAATTGATAATCCTCTAAGTAAACTGTATCGCCATTTTTCGCGCCAGCTTCTCTCAAGGCTTGATCGACACCCATTGATCGCAGTTGACGTGCAAAGCGTTGTAAACTTTCATCATGAGCTGTATTGGTCATTTTATAAAGCTTGATAATCTTTTCACCTTCTAATTCCCAATAACCTTCTTCAAGTTTACGAACAGTAAAATCAGGGCTTTCGTCGATCGTATAATTTTTATGATCACTTTCTTTTTCCTCCAAAGGTATAAAGTCACTGGAGGCAACTAATTGAGCTGTTGCTCGCATCAATGAATCAATTCCCTGGGCTTGCCAAGCTGAAATTTGATAAATTTTTGGAATAGAAAGATTTAAATTCTGATAATAATCAGATATTTTTTCTTCAAATACTTTTAAATTATCTTTAGCTTGATCTAAATCCATTTTATTAGCCACAATCAACATGGGTCTTTCTAAAAGACGAGGATGATAATTAGCTAACTCTTGCATAATAGAAGAAAAATCTTCAAAGGGATCGCGTTCATGTACCGCTGCCATATCCACAATATGTAATAACGTTTTAGTTCTTTCAATGTGGCGTAAGAAATCAATACCTAAACCAACACCATCAGAAGCACCATCAATAAGGCCCGGCATGTCTGCAACGACAAATTCCTGACCATCAGCAATTTTAACCACTCCCAAGTTGGGTACTAAGGTAGTAAATTGATAATCTGCTACTTTGGGTTTAGCATTAGAAATAATGGACAATAGGGTTGATTTGCCCACGCTTGGATAACCAACCAAGCCCACATCTGCTAGAACTTTAAGTTCCAATTGTAACTCCAAGGCTTGACCTGGTTCTCCATTTTCAGCAATTGAAGGAGCAGGGTTTTTATGCGTGGCAAAGCGTATGTTTCCACGCCCCCCTCTCCCTCCTTTAGCAACAATTACTTCTTGTCCATGGTCCACTAAATCGGCAATGAGTCTACCGCTTGCTTCGTCATAAACAGAGGTTCCTGGTGGAACTTTTACATAAAGGTCTTCTGCATTCGCTCCATATTTACTCTTACTCATTCCATTATCCCCGTTATGCGCTTTGAATTGACGATTGTATCTAAAATCCATCAAAGTATGAAGGCCTTCATCCACTCGAAAAATGACATCGCCACCGCGGCCGCCATCTCCTCCTGCAGGTCCACCATCTGGTCGATATTTTTCTCTTAGGAAAGCGACCATTCCGTCGCCACCTTTACCAGCAATTACCTTCACTTTTGCGCGATCTAAAAAGGTAGACATTATTATCGCTCCTTTACTCTTATTTATGGACCACTTTTCTAGGATCCATGAGACTGAGAATTGTTTGTGTTAATTGGTACATCATTTGATAGCGATTATGGCGAAGAGCTTCTTGGTCAGCGTTAACCATATGTAGTTCTAAATATGAAGCAATCATTGGACTAATGCTTTCAAAATATTCCATTAATCTTGAGGTGTCTTGTAAGTCCTCTATTGCCACTATCTTTTCAATTAAGTCCTTTTCTAGTTGACTTTCAGCTAGGTTATCAGTGATTTTAACTTGCTCGCTAACCTTTTCACCTAAATTAACTACTCGTGCCAAGTTTTCAATCATTTTTGAAAACTCAACCGGTTTGGCAGCTTTGAAGTCTTGTAAACTTTTAGCCGTTTCTTTTATTTTTACAGGATTTAGTTGTTTTTGTGCGAGTGCTGCTTGAATAATATCGTAATCCATTCCTAGATTACCTAATCTAACTTGAATCCGAGCTTCTATAAAACTAAGCAAATCATTTAAGTAATCGGCTGCTGAATCAGCATCTTCATGGTTAATCTTCACTAACAAGCTCTTTAAATCGATATTCCAAGATTGGTCTAAAAGAATGTCAATTAATCCCATGGCTTGTCTTCTTAATGCATAAGGATCATTAGACCCTGTTGGTATCATATCCGCTTTGAAGTAAGCAATTAGACTGTCTAATTTATCTGCAATCGATAAGGCGGCAGCCGCAGGTTTATCAGGTAATTTCCCTCCAGCCGAAGTTGGTAGGTATTGCTGAGCAATTGCTTGCGCTACACTATCTTCTTCACCATAATGTTTGGCATAAATCCCACCAATGACACCTTGTAATTCGGCAAACTCATTTACCGCTTGAGTCACAAGATCAAACTTGTAAATCTCACTAGCACGCAAAATGGTCTTTTGATCTTGAGCAGATAAATCGATAAAATCCATCAATTCTTCAAGCAGGTGTTTAACACGTTCTTGTTTTTGACTATAAGTACCTAACTTAAAATGCTCTTTCAAGCTTGATAATTTAGCTAAGTCTTCTTTTAAAGATAATTTTAAATCTTCTTGGTAAAAGAATAAACCATCTGCTAAACGAGCTCTTAATACCTTTTGATTACCTTTAATGACTTGATCAATGTGCTGATCATTACCATTTCGTACTGAAATAAAATAAGGCAACAATTCTTTGCTTTTAGGATCTAAAACATAAAAATAACGTTGATGATCACGCATTGCTGTGATGACCATTTCTTGGGGAATTTCTAAATATTTTTCCTCAAAACTGCCGTAAAAAGCAGTTGGCCACTCGACAATGGCTGTTACCTCTTCTAGTAATTCATCATTTTCCGGTATAACCCAGCCCCTTTCATCTTCAATCGCTTGAATTTGCTGGTAAATCTTCTCTTGTCGTTTTTCAAAACTGGCAATCACATACATCTTTTCTAGTGCGTTTTCATAGTCACGACTATTTTTAATTACAACTTTGTCATTTTTAGTTAGAAAACGATGACCATGTGAAAAATTATTCGCCTGAATACCAGCAAATTCAAAGTTAATCACCTGATCTTCTAGTAATGAAAGTATCCAATGAATCGGACGAATATATTCTAAATTTAAATCTGACCACCGCATGGTAACTGGGAAATGCATACTGGCAAGAACAGTTGGGATAGCTTTTAACACTTCTTCTACTTTCTTCTGCTCAGCCACCTTATTCACAAAGAGGTAGTCAGTTCCTTTAACTTCTTTAACAAATAAGTCTTCCTCTTGACAGGCTTGACCTTTTAAGAAGCCCAATGCAGCTTTCGTCAGATTCCCTTCGTTATCTTGTCCAACTTTTACGGACGGTCCTCTTACTTCTTCTTCTAAAGCTGATTGCTGATCAGATAAACCTTCTACTCTTAGAGCTAATCTTCTAGGAGTTGCGTAAGTTTCAATGGATTGAAAGCTGATTCTTTCTTCTGCAAGAAATGCTGCAAGTTTTTCGGCTAATTGATCACGCAATTTCAATAAAAATCTAGCTGGAATTTCTTCCATTCCTACTTCTAATAAATAATCTCTCATAGCAATCCTCCTAGTTCTTATTTTCTTTTAATAATGGAAATCCAAGTTTTTCTCTTTCTTGTACGAAGGTCTTAGCAATACCGCGAGCTAATTTACGAACACGTCCTAAATAAGCAGGGCGATCTGATGCCGAAATCATCCCTCTAGCATCCATTAAATTGAAGGTATGACTGGTCTTTAAAATATAATCATAGGCTGGATGAACTAAGTTTTCCTCAAGTAAACGGTTGGCTTCTTTTTCATAAGCTTCATACTGCTTCATTAATAAGTCAGTATCAGCTAATTCAAAAGAATATTTAGACTGCTCATATTCTTGTTGGAAAAAGATTTCGCCATACTTCACGCCTTTGGCCCACTCTAAATCATAGACATTTTCCACATCAAAAATATACATAGCAAGACGCTCCAAGCCATAAGTAATCTCTGACATTACCGGATCACACTTTAATCCCCCCACTTGTTGGAAGTAGGTAAATTGAGTCACTTCCATACCATCAATCCATACTTCCCATCCCAGTCCCGCACAACCCAAGGAAGGGTTTTCCCAATTATCTTCTACAAACCGTATATCATGCTCTAGGGGATCAATGCCTAATTCAATCAATGAATCCAGGTAATATTCTTGTATAGCAAGAGGAGAAGGCTTCATAACCACTTGAAACTGATGGTGTTGGTATAAGCGGTTAGGATTTTCACCGTATCTTCCATCAGCAGGTCGTCTTGACGGTTCGACATAAGCGGCATTCCAAGGTTCTGGTCCATTAGCCCTTAAAAAGGTATAGGGGCTCATGGTTCCGGCTCCTTTTTCAGTATCATAGGATTGAAGGATCAAACATCCTTTCTTTGACCAAAAGTTTTGCAAGGTTAAAATCATATCTTGTAACGATTCAACTGCCATTTTGACACCTCTTTCTTAAAATAAAAGTCCCTATGACCCCCTTTGGAGGTCATAGGGACGAAATAAATTCGCGGTTCCACCCTAATTCTAGTTAGACTAGCACTCTTAAAATTCATTTGTTAACCCAAAGGACCATTCGATTTGCTCTAGCTTTCACCTGCCTAGAGTCGCTTTACTATCTTCTTTTAATTGCTTTGGCTTGTTAAAATTCTACTAATTATAAAGCTTTTTGTCAATTATCTTCCTTGATTTTTACTGATTTTCAATTGGTCGGCTACTTTATATAATTGATTGAGATAAGATTCTCCTTTTAATTTAATCCCTACTTGTTCATGGTAGATGGTGAAGATCAATTCATCAATTTTTTTGTAAGAAAGGTCTGAAATTGAGACTTGTCCTAATTGATTCAGTTTAATTTCATTAAAGAGTTGTAAAATTTTGACTTGCTTAGAACTAAGATGCATTCGGTTGGGATCTTTATCTAAATGGTTATGACACAAAACACCCAAATGGACCATCGAAAAGTCCTCAATCCTCTGGCTCGATCCGCAGACTACACAATTTTTCATATTTAATTGAAGCCCGAAGCGTTGCAAAAGTTTAAGTTGCAAAAGTAATTGAATAGGCCGGGCATCTTCACGCTCATTGAGACTGCTTAGAGTAGCTTGGAAAAAATCAAATAGCTGTTGATCTTTGCTATTATCATCCACACTGGCATCCACTAGTTGACTTATATAAGCAGCATGCGCTTGCTTAAAGGGATCAGATTGAATGGATCGAAAGAGGTTAAGGGTTTGACCTTCTTTCAAAAAGGACAAACCCTGTTGGTTAATAGTTCCCCAATATTGATGTTCTGTCAATGGGATTAAATGCTTTTTAAGGGGATGATTGAGTGACTGTAAACCTCTTACAAAAAACATTTTAGTACCAAATTCACGTGTAAAAATTTTAACTAGACTATCTTTTTCGCGGTACGGCCGAATAAACAAAACAATTCCGGTAAATTTTTCGTTCATTGGCACTCTCCTTATTAATAATTCTCACTCTGATAGCCCAATTCATTTAAATTACTTTGACGATCCCGCCAATCTTTTTGCACCTTGACCCATAAGTCTAAATAGACTTTGGTTGCTAAAAGCTTTTCAATATCACGTCGTGCCAGATGACCTATCTTTTTAATCATTGATCCTTGAGCACCAATAATTATTCCCTTTTGGCTTTTACGTTCCACGATTATTGTAGCTAGTACTTCTACCTTGTCATCAGCATTTTTTTGCATGGATTGGACTTGGACGGCTACTGAATGAGGAATTTCTTCGCGTGTTAACATTAAAATCTTTTCACGAATTAACTCCGCAACGAGGAAATACTCAGGATGATCCATTACCTGGTCAGCCGGGTAATATTGGGGGCCATCTGGCAAGCTGAGTGTCAGTTGGTCTAATAAAGCTTCGACATTTTCACCTGTAAGTGCAGATAAAGGGATAATCTGATCAAAATCATAAGCATCTTGATATTTAGTGATAATATCAAAAAGCAAATTTTTTTCAATCAGATCTACTTTATTAATAACTAAAAAGACTGGTTGCTGGACATCTTTTAAACGATTGATAATAAATTGATCGCCAGGTCCTATTTTTTCTGTCGCATTGACTACCATAATCACTGCATCCACCCCACTCAAAGAGGAATAGGCTGTTTTTATCATGAAGTCTCCTAAAGCATGCTTGGGTTTATGGATTCCGGGGGTATCAATAAAAATGATTTGTGAGTCTTCACGGGTATAGACACCCTGAATTTTATTGCGGGTTGTTTGGGCTTTATCAGACATAATCGCTATTTTTTGGCCAATAATTTGATTTAATAAAGTTGATTTCCCAACATTGGGACGGCCAAGAATAGCTACAAAACCCGATTTAAAATCTTTTTTCATTTAAACTCCTTTAGTATGATTAATTGTCACCTTTTAAAATAAATAGGGGAGAAATAGTATAGCCCCGATTATAATGGAAATGATTGCTGTCATTAAAACAGAAGCAGCAGCGATATCTTTTGCCTTTTTCGCTAAGGGATGCCATTGGTCTGCTACAATTAAATCAATAACCGCTTCTATTGCTGTATTGATTAATTCGGAAAAGATAACAAGGCCAATAGTTAATAGTAAAATCGTCCATTTCAGTGGTTCAAATTTAAAATAAAAGGCTAAAAGGACTGCCACTAAAGCAAAAAATAAGTGGATTTTTAGATTTCTTTCACTTTTAATTGCTTGAAAAAATCCTTGGCTGGCACAAATAAAAGACTGGAAAAAATTTGAATTCTTAAAAGGATTATCTTGTGAGTCCATATTCACTCAGCACCTCTTCTTGAATTGCAAACATCTCTTTCTCAGTTTCAATGGTTTGGTGATCATAACCATTTAAGTGTAAGAAACCGTGGACAGCTAGAAATCCCAACTCTCTTTCTAGAGAGTGGTTGTATTCACTGGCTTGTTCAAGCGCTCGTTCGATTGAAATAATAATATCTCCCAAGTGAAGATTGATTGGCTCTTGAACTTCATTTGAGTTGATAACTGACCAATCTATTGGTTCTTCCCCCTCCATTAAAGCAAAAGATAGCACATCCGTTGCTCGGTCAATACCACGGTAGTCGCGATTCAATTGGCGAATGGTGTGATTATCGACGATGGTTATGTCTAATTCTGCTTGAGTAGGAGCAGCGATTTTTAAGCCTGCTTGATCAATTAAGTCTAAGATAATCTGTTTTTGTTTTTCAGTCAGCCTCTGACCTTCATCAATTAATTCAACTTGCATTTTCTTCTCCTTATTTAGGATATTCCACACGTGTGTGATACATACTAGCTATCCCTAAAATTAGTGACTTTCTTACTGTTTTTAGTTCATCAACCGTCAACCCACAATCGGCAAATTGGCCATCGTTAATCTTACTCGCAATTATGGAATCCAGTAATTCTTCAATACTCTTTTGAGTATGTTCTTTCATTGTTCGAGAGGCTGCTTCCATTGAATCTGCAATCATCACTATAGCGGATTCTTTTGATTGTGGAATCGGGCCAGGATATCTAAAGGTCTCTGGATTAATAGGCATTTTTTGCTCTTTAGCTTGGTAATAAAAATAGCTAGTCATGGTTGTGCCATGGTGTTCTTTACATAAATCAATAACAGACTGAGGCATACGGTACTCTTCTAATAATTTTACACCTTGAGCAACATGATCAATAATAATTTTAGCAGACTCATCTGGCCCTACCATGCGGTGAGGTGATTCAATGCCTCCAGATAAGTTTTCAACGAAGAATAGGGGATGGACTGTCTTTCCAACATCATGATAGTAAGAGGCTACCCGGGTGGTCAAGGAATCCCCGCCTATGGCTTCCACGGCATTCGCTGCTAAATTAGCCACCATAATTGAATGATGATAGGTTCCCGGTGCTTTTTCAATCAACAATTTTAATAAGGGATGATTTAAATTAGCTAACTGATTCATCGTCATGGCTGAACGACTGGATAAAAGTTGCTCCCAGTAGGGTTCAAAAACAGCGATTAATAACAAGCCAAGTAAATTAGCTGCAATTGTCATTATTAGGATGATAAAAGCCTGACGAGATAATATAGGAATTGTAAGAACAGCCATTAGAGGCAAAGCAATTATGAACTGCCAAATGATATTTAAGGCCACTCTTTTTTCTACTTTCATCGCCTGACGATCAGAAAAAGTAGTCAGTAAAACGGAAACAATGGTAGTAAATAGGTAAAATAAACTGATGAAGGTTACAACAGTTTGATTGTCTAAATCACTAACTATAAAAATAGCAAAGATATTAATAAATAGAAATGCTAACAATGTTACTTTATAGGAAGATTTTTCTTTTAAATATCCTGGTAAAATCATCAAAGGTAGAAGCAACATACCATACTCTAGACCTGCCTGTTGGAAGAAATGTCCCATCTTGGCCATGATCAACGACCCAAAAACAATAATCATATAAGCAGTAGCCTGCATATTCGCACGGCTTAAATCTGTCCAATTTAATTTATCAGAAAAGATATAAACGAATAGAAAAGCATGGACAAAAATTAATAGAACAAAGACTGGCATAAGATATTGCTTAGTCGATGCATCCAAGTAACCAAACATCTCAAGTTGTCGCATATTATTTTGATTAATAATATGACCTTCTTGAACAATAACTTGTCCTTGTAGAATATAAGATGTTTGAACTTTGGAAGCTGCTTCTTCCTTTAAGCGATTTGTTTCTGACTCCGAATATACCATCGTTGGTTTTATCAAGGCGCCTAAAAAGTTTAAAGTCGTTTGCTGAGCAAGCTCTGACATATCGGAAGATGTGATTTGTAAACGATATTTGTCCAACTCTTTATCAACTTGATCAGGACCTAATTCTTGAGCAAGACTCTCGGATATAAAATCAGTTAAATTCGATTGTAATTCAGATAGTTCTAAGGGACTGATTTTAAAAACTTGATCAATTGAGCGGTTAGAAAGCTGATCAAACAAATTAAAAACATTTTCATCTACCATTTGTAATTGTGCTTGAATCACTGTTCGCTTTTGCTCCTCGGATAAATTATCGAAGTTGGTTTTTTTAGTTGGTAAATTATTGACCTTTTCATTAAAAGATTGATCCAGTGGCTTTTCTTTAGATGCATTCTTTAAAGAATCAATTACACCGTCTCGTGAGTACTTACCATTACGAGCCTCACGAACAAAGCCAAAAAACTGCTCAATCCGCGTAATTTCCTGAATCCTGATATCTTCTTGATATAAATAGATATCATTAATAGCATCCTTAGCTCTTTGTTGATTGGCTTTTGTCTGCTCAACATCTTCCATCGTCACAGGCGCTAAAATTGTTTCATCTGCTACTTGATTCAATTCAAAGTGATAAACTTCTGGTTTGACGTGTTGATAGCCAATTAAAAAAATTGCTAAGGATAGTATGAATGTTATAAGAGGTATAAAGACTTTACCTAAACGCTCATGAAGTAACTGTAGTCGACGATTCATTTTCTTCTCTCCTTAGAAGGTTTTCAATCATGGGTTCTTTGCTATAAGCTCTAATAATATCCGCAACTACTGGATGACGAACCACATCGAACTCATCAAAAGATACAAATTCAATGCGTTTAACCTTTCTTAATTTATGATAGGCGTCAATCAATCCAGATTTTACCCCTTTAGGTAGGTCAATTTGTGACTGATCGCCATTTATAATCATTTTTGAGCCAAAGCCTAATCGAGTTAAGAACATTTTCATTTGTGCAATTGTTGTATTTTGAGCCTCATCTAAAATAACAAAAGCATCGTCTAGGGTTCGACCTCTCATATAAGCCAATGGCGCAATTTCGATAATGCCTCTTTCCATTAGACGGTTGGTTTGTTCCGTTCCGTAAATGTTATATAAGGCATCGTATATTGGTCTTAAGTAAGGATCTACTTTTTCTTTCAAATCACCTGGTAAGAAACCAAGGTTTTCTCCAGCTTCGACTGCTGGGCGTGTCAGTATTATTTTTTTCACTTTACCTTCTCGCATAGCCTGGACAGCCATCAAAACAGCCAAGTAGGTCTTTCCAGTTCCAGCAGGTCCCATACCAAAGACAACGTCTTGTCGGTTAACAGCTCTAACGTATTGTAACTGTCCAAAGTTTTTGGCACGAATAGCTGTTCCATCTGCAGAACGACCCACCACTTCTTCGTAAAGGTTGAGAAAAAAATCTAATTTATTACTTTTTGCCATTTTAATGGCTGTCATGACATCCATGGATCGAGGGGTGATTCGCCTTTCCAAAAGTTGAATAAGGTTTAGGAGGATTTGACGAACAGACTCCACTGTCTCTTCACGCTCACCAATAATGTTAATTATTTCACCGCGGTTGGTTATTTCTACTTCGAAACTATCTTCAATCATACGTATGTATTTATCATGATTGCCCAACAAGGAAATTAGCCAATCTGTGTTTGTGACGGTGACTTGTTTTGAGAATTTTTCGTTGTTATTCAAATAGTCGTCTCCTTTATTAATAAACTAAGTTAAGATTACCATAAAATGCTTATAAAATGGAATAAAAGACCGATATATTAATACTTATTATGATATTTTTTAAAAATAAAAAAGAACCAGAAAACTGATTCTTTTTAAACAGAATATTTTATTCTATATTGTTGCTTAGGCGATACGCTTAAAACTTGCGTTTACGAGCTGCTTCTGATTTCTTTTTACGTCGAACACTTGGCTTTTCGTAAAATTCACGCTTACGAGCCTCTCTCAAAGTACCGGTTTTAGAAACGTTACGCTTAAAGCGACGAAGAGCGTCATCCAATGATTCGTTATCACGAACTACTGTTTTTGACATCTGGTTCCCCTCCCCCCGAGCTTATAGTAACCTTTCCTTAGAAATAATAATCTAAACAAAGTCCTCTCTATATTATAGCATGAATCTAAAGCTTTTCAAGAACAAAGAAAAACTTTTGTGAAGTTTATGCGGGATTATCTTGTAATACTTCTTTACATTCAGCACACAGGCCAAAGACTTCAAAGCGGTGACTCCTTATTTCAACTGAAGATAAATCGGTTGTAATATGTTGCATGGGACAAGCATCAAGTAGAATTGTTTTACCACAATTGGTGCAAATAAAATGATGGTGATGGTGATGGTCTGTGCCGTGAGTTAAATGGCAATTATATCGAAATAGTTGTTCTTGTTGGTATTCTGTCGTTTCAAGAATACCCACTTCAACGAAATCATAGAGGTTACGATAAGTAGTATTATAAGACATGGTCGGATACTTCTCTTCCAATGCTTTATGAATGCCCAAAGCAGATAGGTAGCGTTGGTTTTCAGCAAAAAGGGAAAGTATTTCTCGGCGCTTCTTGGTCATTTTAAATCCTTCTTTTTTTAGAGTCTTTAAACCTTGATCAATAAGTTGTTGAACTTCTGGAGCTAACTGACCTTCATTTAATCTAACTTCTTTCAATTCTGTCACCTCTTTCAAGAAATATGGTAAACTTAAATTAATTCATTAACTGGATAGCCATTAGGAATCAAGCAAATCCGTTACCACTTCATTTTTTATCATATCGGATTCAATTGGTGAGACCACCTTAAGAGTTGCTAAAGCAGTAGCCTATCAATTCCCATATGTTCATATATTATTGCACAAATATGTCTTCATTTCAACAAGCTCGCGCTTGCAAGGGGTTCTACAAGAGGCTAAAAATCATCAAGCTAAAGAGGCCGAATCTTTTTGCATAATGAATAATTTACATTTCTTTAATTTATCACCACCCTTTACTCAAGTGGTATCACAACTTACCGGAAAAACAAGTCAAACTATCGGTGCTCAAAACGAGTTAAACCATGAATATTTTGACCGTATTAATGCCGTGGAATTTGCCATGCGCTATGCTGATGGAAAAGAGCCCAAAATTTTTATCGAAGCAGATATTATCTTATTAGCTGTCTCACACCCTTCAAAAACACCCCTAAATGTTGACGTAAAAACATTTAGGGGTTATTATCATTGCCATTGTTGATATTTTTCTTTTAAATAACTCGTAATATCCATTTGATAACTGCTATTTAATTTTTCTGAAGACAAAGCCTTAGACACATCATTAAAAACTACTTGATGTCCCTCTTTTAACAATAGAGCCCGATTTCCATATTTTTTAGCAAGACTCAAATCGTGCATAACTGTAATAATGGATCGTCCTGGCTGCTGCAACCACTCTTTAAGTATTCTAAAAAGGTTTTGCTCATATATTAAGTCTAAATGATTACTTGGTTCATCTAATATTAATAACTTAGGATCCTGTAAAAAAAGTTGAGCTAAGTATGCTCGCTGCCTTTCTCCTCCTGATAAGCTTTGAACTGATCGCTTACGCTTTTGATATAGATTGGTTTGAAGCAGGACTCTTTCAAGCGCCTCTTGATCTATGTCTGTCCAGCTCTTAAACCAGCCTTTAAGATGTGGGTAGCGTCCCATACGCACTAATTCTTCTACAGTAAAATCAAAGTCTGAACCAGGATGTTGATCTAAAACACCAAAAATCATTGCCTTTTGATTGCTTTTTAAAAGCCGAAGGTTGCTGCCATAGATCTCAATTTCTCCAGTGTAGGGATTTTGACCAGATAGAGCTTTTATTAATGAGGTTTTTCCTGATCCGTTTGGTCCACAAATCATCAACCAATCACCCTCGGCTACTTCAAAATTAATGTCATGTAAAATTATTTTTTTATCTAATTCCATTTTGAGTTTATTAACTTTAAGCATTACGCTTCCCCCTAGCAAAGATAAGAATAAAAATACAGCTGCCAAATAAGGAAGTGATTGCCCCTATTGGTATTTCAAGGGGGGAGGCAATGGTGCGAGCTAATAAATCGGTTACCACCATAAAGTTACCACCAATAAATAGAGTCCAAGGAATCAAACGTCTATGATTGGAGCCTACAATTAAACGACTAATATGGGGGGTTATTAAACCTACAAAAGGTATCGAACCGCCTATTGAAACAGCAACACCAATCAAGATGGAAGTGGCAATAAACAATTTAATTCGAACAGAGACTATGTTTATCCCAATATTTCTTGCGATGTTTTCCCCCATTGAAAAAGCGTTCAATTCTTGCCATTTCATAACAATATAGCCACCCATTATTATGACGCAAACACCCATTACCCAAACATCGGTATACCTGGAGCCTGAAAGCGACCCTAAAGTCCAAAAAACTAAAGAAGGCAGCTTTTCTTTGCTGATAATCATTAAAATATTCATTAATGAAGAGACCAGCATGGTAAAGACGATTCCAGTTAAGATAACAGTCATATTCTTTAACTGTTTATCCAAATAATAAGAAAAAGATAAAATCAATACTAGTGATCCAAAAGCAAAGATCACCGCCATCAAAAAGATTCCTTGCCTTTGGATAAAGGAAGGAATCCCAATGACGATAGCAATGCCAGCACCCAAGCTTGCTCCAGCTGAAACTCCCAAGGTAGAGCCATCAGCCAAGGGGTTCATTAACAAGCTTTGCATGGTCATTCCACTCAAAGAAAGGGCCATGCCGATTAAAAAAGCAGTGAGTAAACGAGGTAGTCTAACAGCAAGTAAGATGGTTGCCTGTTGTTCCAAGTCGGTCATTGATTGATTTAAGACTTGATTTTCTAGCACTTGATACAAGTCAGTAAAAGAAATTTTCACACTTCCTATAATCAAAGCCATAGCTAGTATTAAGAGAGTTGTCGACACCATCAGGACTAACTTTACGACACTTTTTTTAGCTGATTGTGAAAGCTGCCAGCTCTTATTCTGTGCCATAAACTAGATCATATAATTCTTTGACAGCATCCATCAAGCGCGGTCCAGGTCTAGTGAAAGCAGAATTGTCTACTGCAAAAACTTTATCATTTTTTACAGCTGAAAGGTCATCCCATTCTTTGCGTTGCATAATTTCTTCTTCAGGAGAAGGAGCCTCTTCATCCATAGGAAGAGAAGTAGTAATGATTACTTGTGGATTGGCTAATAAAACTTGTTCTTCTGAGACTTCAACAAAGGATTTTTGATCTGCAAAAACATTTTCTAAATTCAACATCTGTCCAATTTCATCCATGAAGGTTTCAGAACCAGCAGTCCATAAGCCAAACTCTAGCGGAGAAACTTCATAATAAACACTCTTAGATTCTTCTTCTTGGTCAGCTTTTTCTTCAAACTCTTTAAAGACTGTTTCCATTTCTTCAATTAATTGGTCTGCTTCTTCTTCTTTACCAACTAATTGACCGAGCAAATCGATTGCTTCATAGACTTCCTCAATTGTCTGGGCATCTGTCACCAAGACGGTAATTCCTGCGTCTTCAATAGCAGTCATTTGATCTTCAGTTAAGGACATAGCAGTCATCACAACCACTTCTGGGTCTAGGGCAATAATTTCTTCAATATTTAAATTTTCACCAGTAGCGATAGCTGGAATCTCTTCCACTTCATCTGCCGGGAAGTCTACATAAGTTCCTCGACCCACAATAGTGTCTCCCGCTCCTATTTCAAAGAGTATCTCAGCATCTGCTGGCATTAAAGTAACAATTTCATCAACGGGTCCCTCTTCAAGCACAACTTCTCTACCAACCATATCGGTCAATGTGAGAACCGTCGTTTCTTCACTAGATACCATTTGTCCGGTAAACAGAGTCATCACAAACATCATTAAAACAGCAATTTTTTTATTCATTTAATTTTCTCCTTTATTTCTTTAATTTTTTTTACTTTATATTCACTGCAATTCCTGAAACCACCCAATAAACTAAGTTCGCTTGTCTGGCAATTTCTTGATTCATTAAACCATGAATATTTCTGAAAATGCGCCCGAGTTTATACTCTGGAACTAATCCTAGACCTAGCTCATTTGACACAATGATAAAATCCGTTGATGAAGCTTTTATTTCTTTTAAAAAAGCATTAAGCTCTTCCATAACAAAATCTTCTAGCTTTTGGATTTGCTCACCCTTTAGTTCATTGACATACTCATCAAAAGATAGTTCTTGATTGTTAGCTAAGAATTGCCATTTATCAAAAAGAATATTGGTTAGCCAAACCGTCATACAATCGACTAAAGCAATTTGATAATTATTTGAAAGTTGCTTAACCAATTGATCCAAATCATGAGCCTGTTCATAAGTATCCCAATCTTTGGGTCTTGATAAACGATGTTTTTCAATACTCCTTTTTACTTCTGAATCAGAAAACTTATTGGCTTGGGTTGCTATATAAGCAATATTTTGAAGCTTTCGTCTATAAATTTCTTCTTGAGCTAATCTAGATTTACCAGATTTAGCTCCTCCAGTATAATAAATAATTTCCCCCATTCACTCACTTCCTAAACATCGATATATTTATTTTTGTTAGACCTTCAAAAAGTCGCAAAGCTAACAATATATTAGCAAGAGTAGCTAGCTTTAAGGGCCAAAAGAAACTTACCAGCATTGCAGCCCCTAAAATCGGTTGAAAACATAGAAGTGGTAATAAAACATTAAACAAGCAGGCGCCTAGAGTTGGAAGAATAACCGGCCATATTTCAAAGATTTATATTTACGATAAATCATAACAAAATTAATCTGAGCTAGTATCATAAGTGCCATTAATAAAAGATAAGTGGAATACTTAAGGGAAAAGCTGAGCTCATTGCCGTTGTTAAATGTCCTATAGCACCAACTATCGCGCCAGCAGATCTTCTCATAGCTAGCAAGAGTATAAAAGCTGAACTTGAATCAAAAGCTACTGTCAAGAATAGCTTGAACTGTGCTAAGATGATTGACAATGACATCATATGAGCAAGGGTTACTAAATCTTTTGCCTTCATCTTACCTCCTTAAAAAAACCAGACTAGCTACTTGTCTGGTTAATAAACGTATTTGTTAACGAACCTTGTTACGAGACCTTGAGAAATAACAATCATCCTTGATAAAATAGGTAATCTGACTTAGATTTTCATCCATACAGTAGCAAGGGACTGCGCACGATTCTCACGTGCTTCCCCTATTCTATCTTAATTATCAAAGAGCTTAGCATCATTATAGCATAATTATTAAAGAAAATAACAATCCTAATTCTTATTAAAAAGAAGTAAAACAAACAGCATATAAATGATTTGACCAATTAAAGCAGCAGCTCCCATGGTATCTCCTGTCATACCTGAAATTTTATGATACACGAAATAGCGATAAAAATACATGGTAAGCAAAAGACTTATATAACTAAGTAGATACGGCCACCCTAATAGGAAAAAGAAGGCCATTGTTAAAATCTGACTGGCCACAATTTTCCAAGTAGAAACGCCTAGGAAAAGACTACCTAAGCCATTGGGGTTATCACCAACATACACTAACTGATAAAACATTAAGGGTAAACAGCTACGACCACTGGCAGCCCAAGCAATAACAAAGACTATTTCATTTTCAAAATAATTAATTAAAAACTCTCTTCCTAAAACAAAGGTAAGTAAAATAGTCGAAATTAAGATCAAAGCACCATTGGCTCCAATTGCTGAATCTTTCATAATTCGAACCATCTCATCAGCTTTTTTAGAGGATAATAGTCCGTCAGCAGTATCAGCCAAAGCATCATAATGAAAGCCTCTAGTTAGTAAAATATCCAAGATAATTAATAGAGACCATGCGATGGTGGATGAGAAAAAGTTACGAAATAAAAAAAAGAACAAAGCAAAGATTCCGGCATATATAAAAGCAAAAGCTGGGAAATAGATTACCCCTTTTTTTAATTTAGTAGCTGCTTGATCGACTGATTGATTAATTGGGATTGCTGTAAAAAATTGAAAATATAAAATAATAGACTCAATCAATATAGCTCACCCACCCATTTAATATCTTTAAAAATTGTCAATAAATTAGCTTTAAAAGCTGGTTTTATTACAATTAAGAGAGATGTTGCAGGCCCTGCTGATTGATAAAATTGAGGTAAGTCTTGACCTAATCTAAAATCAAGTTGGTTAAATTTAGCCACTTGCTGTGCTTCAGCAATCGCACCTTGAGACCCAATTGGAACTATTTCATGAATGACATCTTTAAGATTTAATAAGTGGTAAAGCTCTTGATAACTAACTATTTGATCGACCTGGTCAATTAAATCCTGACCCATTAAAGGTTTTCCTATTTGATAGACTTGATCCCCTGGTTGGACTTTTTTTATTTTTAAATCAGCAATTTTGGCCTTTGCAAGCAAGGTGAGTCCAAGGGATGTCATCTTAGTTGGCATATTTTCCTCAGTTGAGCCATTCATTGCTAAATCAAAAAGACCTGCTAATGCCAGTTCTTTTTTTATACCATCAAGCATTAAATCTCCAGTTGGATTCATTTCATTGCCAAACATATTTATTAATAATTGTGGCTGGGCGTTTACAGAAAGAACCTCCATAAGTACCACGCGAACAGCAAAAGCTGCAGTAATTTGGGGTGAAACGCTTAAAACATCAGCTTCTTTTTGGCCGATTGAAGCTGAAGTGTCACAAGCAATAACTAAGGACTCATCATTACTTAATGGCATAATATGTATATCACGATATTTTTCCATTTCTACTCTCCTATCTCAATAACCTTCAAAGCTTCCTTTAGATTGTCCAACAAAGTCGATCCCTCTTCCCACTCTCTAGGTGTTCCTAAACTTGTTAAATAATAATTACATCCTTGCTTAGTCAGTTTCTGTCTGCGGTGGACATGTCCCATAAAACTATGACGGATGGGATATTTATCATAAAGAGGCTTAAGATCATCAGTAGAAATAAAAGCATTAAAATAATCTATGTCTTCTTGAAATTTAGGATCTGGTAAGATTTGCAAATCAAAATCTGTTACAAAATGAGTGACTAGAATATAATTAGCTTTGTTTAGGTAGATCATATCTTTTTCTATTGTTCTGGCAAATTCTCTTGAGACTTGGCGATCAGATTGCTGCCAATTAATATGTAGTTTATCCTCCCATTTATAACCTTGGTATCTACCTGCTTGAAGAAATTTTTCATCATGACGTCCAAAATTTCCCGAATGATTGTACCAAGCGGAGTGCCCGACTAATCCCCAATCTTGATTTAGAGAAAGTGGCTTTCCTATTAAACAGTTCGGATGGTTACAATAGCCATCATAAATAATTTGGGTTTCTTGATTAGTAGACCAATAATCGTGATTTCCTGGAACAAAATATAAAGGGATGGTTATGGCTGCTTGTAAGTCCTTAATGAATGAAAAAACTAAAGACTGATGATTCGCTATGTCTCCAGCTATAATTAAATAAGACAAATTCCACTCATCAGTTTCTTTAGCCAGTAAATCAATAATTGTTTGAGCGTAGGGCTCTGCTTGTAAATCAATATGGAGATCAGAAATAACACCAATCTTCATTTTCTATCTCCTCACAATTAATTTAAACCACTTAGCGAAACACTTTCCCCGATCTTACATACTTCGGTTCTGCTTGATTATTAAGGTGGTTAACTAAGCGACCACCTACAAACAAATAATCGGAAAGCCGATTAAGAAATTTTAAGACATTCGGATTTAACTTTTCAGAAATTGGTAGGCTAACCAGCCTTCTTTCAACTCTACGAGCAATACTACGAGCATATTGAAGTTGACTGGCTTCCATGGTTCCTCCAGGCAAGATAAAAGATTCAATAGGGTCAACTCTTTTATCGTAAGCATCAATTCGTTCTTCTAACCAAGTAATAGCAGTCTCTGTGGTACGATAAGGAATCTTTTCATCTGCGTTTGCAACATCTGTCCCACAATCAAATAGTAATTGTTGAATTTCTAATAAATCTTGACGAATTTCATCGGCTAAATTAGGGCTTGCAATAAGGATACCAATATAAGAATTGAGTTCATCAATACTTCCATATGCCTCAACTAAGGGGTTGTTTTTGGCTACCACACGGTTGCCAATTAAACGCGTATTCCCTTGATCTCCTGTTCGCGTATAAATTTTCATTGTTTTCTCACCTCTTTGATAGTTACTGAATCAGGTCGTTAAAATATTTCCAATCATGATAAATTATTTTTTTACGTGTAAAAGTAATTTTTTTCTCTTGAGTTAAATCTTTAATGACTCTTCCTGCTGTCTCTCTTGTCGTACCGGCTACTGTCGCCGCTTCGTTAATAGTCAATGGATGTGGAATAACCACATGATCACCCATAAAACGCCCCATATCATACATCCATAAAGCCAGGGTCTGAATTACTCGGCTAGAAGCACTTGGTATAGCCGTCATTTGCACACGTTTTTCCAAATAATATTGGACACTGGCTAAATTTTCATAAAGAAATTTGAATTGTTCCGCATTTTTAAAGACAATATTTTCCATTAGGTTTTTGGGGATGTAAGCTAAATCAACATCTGTAGCTGCATAGGCATCATAAAGATGGTGGTCTTTAAAAAAGAATTCCGCATAAGGAAAAAAACTTTCCTCCGCCACATAATCTAAGTAACAAAACTCTCCTGAAGCATTTTCTCTTTCAAGACGAACCAATCCTTTAAAGACGAAATAACAATAAATATTTGGATCATCTTGAAAAAAGATTAACTGACCTTTTGGAATGTGATGAAAAATAGAGTTAGAAGTAATTTGATTGACTTCATCAATTGAAAGTCGATTGAAAAAATCATAGTTATATATATCGTTAATATAATTTTCAATTGCCCGATTAACCATAAAGACCCCTTTCTTTGTCAAAGTAAATTGTTTACTGACGATAAAAGGAGTCTTTTGTATAGAAATTTAGTTTTCAATTTTCAAAATTCAATTCAAAAGATGCCACTATATTTACTCACCTTTTATGTCATTTATTCATAGATATTATCTCACTTGTGAATATATAAATCAAACAATGAAAGGTGTCCAATAAATGTTAACAGGAGGTTCTCATTACATCTTTTCAGGAGCGCCAATACCTAACAATGATAATGCATCTTTTAGAACAATCGTAATCGCTTTAACCAATTGAATTCTTGATTCTAACTGATCATTTTCTTCCAAAATACGGACTTTGGCATAATACTTATTGGACAATTGTGCTAATTGAATAACATATTTTGCAATGACTGATGGTTCAAAATGCTCAGCTGCCTTAATAATGACTTCTGGATACTGTTTAATTAATTTAATGATTTCCCATGAGTGTTCATGATCTAAGTTCAACTCTTCCGTTGGCTTTATTTCCTTACTATATTTATTAAGCACTGTATTTAAACGCGCATAAGTATACTGAACATATGGACCAGTTTCACCTTCAAATTGAACGATATCATCTAAATTAAAATCAAAAGAGTTGAGACGATCTGCTTTTAAGTCATGGAAGACAACAGCCCCCACACCCACTTGTTTAGCAATCTCAGCTTTATTTTCTAAGTCAGGGTTCTTAGCTGTGATCTGTTTATCGGCAATTTCAATCGCTTCATTAAGCACTTTTTCAAGTAAAACTATCTTACCTTTACGAGTGGATAACTTTTTACCATTTAAAGTAATCAAGCCAAATGGAATATGGTGCATATTTTCAGCCCAATCGTTACCCATTTCATTTAAAACAGCTTTTAATTGTCTAAAGTGATCACTTTGCTCATTACCAACAACATATAAACTCATCACGAAATCAAAAGTACGCTTGCGATAGTAAGCAGTCGCTAAGTCTCTAGTCAGATACAAAGTAGCTCCATCTGATTTTTTAATTAAAGCAACAGGTAAGTGATACTTTTCAAGGTCAACAATTGTGGCTCCACGTTCGATTTTAGAGATATTATTATCTGCTAAATAATCTAAAACTTCGCCCATCTTATCATTATAGAACGATTCTCCAGTATAATGATCAAATTTAATATTTAAAAGATTGTAAACACGTTTAAATTCATTAATAGACTCTTCTTTAAACCAAGTCCATAGTCTATGATACTCTTCATTGCCATCTTCTAGGGCTCTGAAGACTTGTCTTGCCTGATCTTCTAATTCGGGATTTTCTTCAGCTTTTTCATGGAAATCAACATATAACTTTACTAATTCATTAACTGGATCTTTCCTTACTGTTTCTTCATCACCCCAACCTTGATAAGCAACAATTAATTTACCAAATTGCGTTCCCCAATCACCTAAGTGGTTAATACGAATAGGATTATAATTTAATTTTTCCAAAATTAAGGCAATCGAATTCCCTAATACGGTTGACCGTAAGTGTCCCATTGACATTGGCTTAGCGATATTAGGAGATGACATATCAATTGGAACGTTACCTCCTTTACCAATATCTGTTTGACCATAGCTTTCACCTTGTTCAAGTACTTCTTTTAAGACTTTGCTAGCCAAGTCGTCGCGCTTAATATAAAAGTTGATATAAGCTCCGACTACTTGAACTTTTTCAAATGCAGAAGTATCAATTTTTTTTGCTACTTCTTCAGCAATTTGATGGGGGGCTTTGCGAAATATTTTAGCCAAAGAGAAAACTGGAAAAGCATAGTCTCCGTGCTCATTATTATTAGGTTGTTCAATTAAATTTTCGATCTGTTCTTGGGTCAAGTGCTCTGATAATACAGGATATAAAGTTTCAACAATTTGCTTTTTTACTAACATAAAATCTTCCTTTCTATACAAAAAAGCCTCTAGAATTCCTTCTAGAGGCATATGGTTATACGCGGTACCACTCTAATTCACCTTAAATTTTAAGGTCTTAAATTGATAACGCAGTTGCCTACGTGATGAACTACTCATTTCATTCACCCAAATAATAAAGTGCGGTTCAATTAATTAAGACTCATCGGCTCCCATCATCCCAACTTGCTATTCAGTCTTGCATAATCTACTCTCTTTAAGATTTAATTATTAATTTTGTCTCATTGTATATTAATTTTAAAAAAATGACAAGCTCTTATTTTTTAATAATCGTTCCTGATTCATTTTCAATTAATGCTTGAAGATTTTCTAATGAAGTAATGACAGCCTTACCATGATCTGTATTTTCAACGAATGCAATAGCTGCTTCAACTTTTGGTAACATAGATCCCGGTGCAAACTGCTCTTCTTTAATATATTCTTTCAAGCTTTCGATCGAAACTTTTTCTAATTTTTTTTGATTTGGTTTGTTGTAGTTGACATAGACATAATCCACACCTGTTAGAACGATAAACAAGTCAGCTCCGAGATCGTTAGCTAGTTTTTGTGAAGCAAAGTCTTTGTCAATAACTGCTTCTACTCCAACTAATTGGCCATTGTCTTCAAGTACTGGGATACCGCCACCACCAGTTGCAACCACTACATTACCAGCATTTACTAAGGTATTGATGGAATCAACTTCTTTGATAGCAACTGGCTTAGGTGAAGCAACAACTTTACGCCATCCACGACCAGCATCTTCTTTAAAGCTAGCATCAGTTTCAGCCATTTGTTGTTTGGCTTCTTCTTCACTGTAGAATGGTCCAATTGGTTTTGATAAGTTATCAAAAGCTGGATCGTTTTTATCTACAATAACTTGAGTGACCAAACTAACTACTGGCTTATCGATACCTAATTTATTTAATTCATTTTGCATGGCATTTTGTAACCAATAACCAATTGAGCCTTCGGTCATAGCCACTAATGAATCTAATGGGAAAGCTGGGTTTTTCTCAGAATCAGCTGCAATATTTTGTAGCAATAGATTTCCAACTTGGGGACCATTACCGTGAGTAATAATAACCTCGTCTCCATTTTGAATTAATTTCACTAAATGTTTTGCTGTTTCTTTTAAAGCGTCTTTTTGTGCTTGAGCGCTTGGGTCGGAAGATAGAATCGCATTCCCACCTAAAGCGACAACAATTTTACGTTTTTTCATATATTCAATCCTTTCATTAGGCCTTAGTAACTAAAGCCTTCAATGCATGGGCATAGATTTCCATGGTTTGATAGAAATTATCGAGTGGCATTCTTTCATCTATTTGATGCATTGTATCTTCTACCCCTTCTTGAAGGGCACCAAATGCCACACAATTTTTCATTGTGCGAGCAAAGGTAGCGCCACCAGAAGAAATTGGTTCAGTCATATCGCCAGTTAAGTCGCGATATACTTTTAACAAAGTAGTTACTAACTCAGAGTCAACTGGAACATATAACGAAGCTAGATAATCAAACTCATTATACTTGAGTTTGTACTCTTTTGCTACTTTAGCTAATTGTTCTACCAATTGATCTTTGTCAGCAGTTACAGGAATACGCATATCAATACCTAGTTTAGACTCTTCTGCCGTAACCTCTAGGTTAGCAATGTTACATGTTAGGCTGCCAGATGCTTGGTCTTCAACCTCACCAAAGATACTCTTACCATTAACATCATTAGCAAAGTGATCTTTAACAAATTTTAAGACAGGATGGTCATATAATTCAGACATTCCTTCAATTAGATGCGTTAAAGCATTGTCTCCTTTTAAGGAGTCTTTAGAGTGAACGGATTTACCTAAAACGGTTAAAGTTTCACCGTCTACTTGGTATTTGTAGCCTAAATCCTCAAGAATTTGTACTAATTCATCTTTTTTATCACCCTTGTAAATAGCTTTATCAGGCACCACATTTAGGGCTCCTTTATTTTCCATTTCAAAAGCATCTGAACCTGGACCGGTGATGTGCAACTGTAGTAAGCCTTTTTCTGCATAGGTTAGAGGGAAAGATGAGTCAGGAACAATACCCATTGTTACTTGCTCTTCTTTTTCATTGTAACGGTTTAACCCACGCCACAAGTTCTCTTCGTCTGTTCCAAAGATAAAGCGAACACGTTTATTTAATTCATGTCCTTGGTCTAATAAAGCTTTTAATGCATACAAGGCAGCAATAGAAGGTCCTTTATCATCTTGTGTTCCACGACCAAATAAGGCTCCTTCACGGATATCCATTTCAAATGGAGGCGTTGTCCATTCATCTGGGTTTAAAGCTGGAACCACATCCAAGTGACATAGAACACCAAACAACTCTTCACCCTGACCCATTTCTGCATAACCATAATAACCCTCTGGATCAATATAGGTTTCCATGCCCATTTCTTGACAAGTTTTTAAAGCAAATTCTAGCATTTCTTGAATGGGTTGACCAAATGGAGTTTCCGCATCATTTTCATCTAATACAGATGGAATAGCAACCCATTGGCGCAAAGTTTCAATAGCTGGTTCTTGATGATTTTTAGTTAATTGGTAATCCATTTAAACACTCCTTTAAATTCCTAAGTAAGCTCCAATAAGTAGTAAAACAATGGTCACTACAAAGACTATGATAATCAAATTGCGCATAAATTTCCACCAAGTTGATAGGTCAATATTTGCAATTGCTAAAGCACCCATTACGACACCTGATGTTGGTGTAATTAGGTTAACAATACCACTGGCAGATTGGAAGGCAGTGACGACAATACTTTCTAATACATCAGCAAATTGGGCTAATGGCGCCATGATACCCATAGTAGCTGCTGCTAGACCAGAAGTCGATGGAATTAAGAAGGACATTGGGATATAGAAGATATAAGTTAAGACTGTGAAAACACCTTTTGGTAAATTCGCTAACCCTTGTTCTCCCCAGTGTAATACAGTAGCGGTGATTTGACCATCATTCATCACTACTTGAATACCACGAGCGACTGCAGCAATTAGAGCTACTGACATTAAATCTTTTACTCCCGCGATAAAGACTTCTACGAAACGATCTTCTTTAATTCCATAGTATGCTGCGATAATAACTGACATTAAGAAAAAGAGAACTGAAATCTCAACTAGATACCACATACCAAAAGGTAGGTCTTCTAAAGATTGTCCAATCAAATCTCCAATTACTGGTATGCCTAGTAGGAACTCATGAGCATTTTTAAAGAAAGTAAAGTTATTATTTAAATCTGTCCATGGAATTAAAGCTAAGATCATAATAACAAATGTAAGCGCAAATAACCAAAGAACGCCCTTTTGTTTTTTAGTTACTTTCGGTACATCATCTGGGACTTTCCATTTTTCTTTATCGGCTTCCATATGGTCAGCAATCATAGAGTTATTCTTATCAGCTAAAACTTTCTTAGCATAACGAGTTACATACATAGCTCCAATTACATAGGTAACAGCTAGGAAGATAAAACGTAGTAACATACCGTCAGCCATAGAAATTCCCGCCATATCGGAAGCAATAGTTGTTGCAAATGGGTTAACTGTTGAAGATAGAACCCCTAAACCTGCACCAACTAAAATGATTGCGACTGCCACCAAGGCATCCATTCCGATACCCACCATTAATGGAATTAAGAGTGGATAGAAGGCAATAGTCTCTTCGGCCATACCATAAGTAGAACCACCAATAGCAAAAATACCCATTAAAATCCAAATTAAACCTGTAACATTATTCTTATTGTTTTTGATGGTAGAGGCGATTCCGGCGTCAATAGCACCTGTTTCCGTAACAACTCCCAAAAATCCACCAACGATCATAACAAATAGCGAAACTTCAACAGCTCCCGGAGTGGTTTCAGTACCTAAAAACCCACGAATAGGTGCAGCAAATAAATCCCACAACCCTTGACGTGTACGCTCTACTGTGTGATAAGTTCCAGCAATAAAATTTCCTTCAGGATCCACCTCATAGGCGCCTGATGGAATAATCCACGTTAATACAGCGATAACCGCCGTAATAATAAATAGTATCGTAAAAGCATTCAGCATCTTTCGTTTCTTCATCTTTTCCATTTTCTTCCTCCTCCTTTTTAAAACAAAATCCGATTGCGGTTCATGGCCACAATCGGATTTCATGCCCCGTTTCACTTTTTATAGGGTAATGTTATTGTTATTAAGCTTTAGGAATGAACAAGTTCCCGTTAGTAACTGCCATAATCGCTTTGATTGAGTGCATACGGTTTTCAGCTTGTTCAAATTGACGGGCTTGTTTACTGCGGAATACTTCGTCAGTAATTTCCATTTCTTTAACACCGAATCTTTCTGCTACATCTTTACCATATTTTGTTTCTGTATCATGGAAAGCTGGTAAGCAGTGAAGGATAATATAATCTCCCTCAATTAAGTCAGTCAATTCTTTATTGATTTGGTATGGTTTTAATAAGTTAACACGTTCTTCGAACTTGTCTTCTTCACCCATTGAAACCCAAACGTCTGTATATAATGCATCAGCATCTTTAACAGCGGCTTTAATATCAGATGTAATTTCAATAGTAGCGCCTGATTCTTTCGCGTACTCTTGAGCTTTTGCTACCAATTCTTCATCTGGGAATAATTCTTCTGGTGAAGCGATGGTCACATTAACACCGATAATAGCCCCAGTGATGAATAATGAATTAGCCACATTATTACGACCGTCACCACAATATACTAACTTTTTGCCCTTTAGCTCTCCAAAATTTTCTTTTAAGGTCATATAATCAGCAATCATTTGAGTTGGATGCCATTCATCAGTTAAACCGTTCCACACAGGAACTCCAGCGTATTTACCTAAGTCTTCGACCATCTCTTGACTGAAACCACGGAATTCAATACCGTCGAACATGCTACCTAAAACGCGTGCTGTATCTTCTACAGATTCTTTTTTACCTAATTGAATGTCATTAGCACCTAAGAATTCTGGAGCCGCACCTAAGTCATTAGCAGCTACTGTAAAGGCTGCTCTTGTACGAGTAGATGTTTTTTCAAATAATAGACAAATGTTTTGTCCTTTTAAATACTCGTGTGGAATCCCACGTTTTTTCAAGTCTTTTAAGTGAATTGAGAAATCAATTAAGTAGTTTAATTCGTCGGCAGTAAAGTCGATTTCTTTTAAAAAGTTTCTTCCTTGGAACATAAATTCCCTCCTATATCTATGTGTTTATCAAAAAAATTAAATATCTTCGCGAACAAATGGCATTGACATGCAACGAGGACCACCACGACCACGTACTAATTCACTACCTTCGATTTGGTGAATCTTAATACCATTTTCAATCAATAATTTGTTGGTTACAGTATTACGGTTGTAAACAATTACTTCACCTGGTGCTACCGTTAAGGTGTTGGCACCATCGTTCCATTGTTCACGTGCTCCAGCTACGATGTCATCACCACCACAACGGATTAAGGTAACTTTTTCTAAACCTAAAGCTTCTGCTAAGATGTCTTCTAACAGCCCTTCTTTTTCAGTTACTTTGATTTCACCATTTTCACCAGGAGTTACTGAGAAGACTTTTAATTCGCCTTCAATTTCAGGGTGGATAGTAAATTTATCATAATCGATCATAGTAAATACAGTATCTAAATGCATGAATTTACGGTTGTTATCGATTAAGAATGCTAATACTTCTTTGAATTCAGTCTCTTTAAATAAGTTGCGAGCTAATTTCTCGATTGAATATTTATCAGTACGTTGAGAAATCCCAACTGCTAGAGTGTTTTTAGATAAAACTAACTCATCTCCACCTTCGATACGTGTATCTTCATCACGTTCATAATAAAGGGTAGTTCCTTTATATTCTGGGTGATAGTTAAAGATATATTTTCCATATAATGTTTCACGGTTACGTGTATCTGAGTACATGTGGTTAAGAGAAACACCGTTACCCATCGTTGCAAAGGGATCTCGGGTGAAGTATAAGTTTGGCATTGGGTCCACTAAAAAAGGATAGTTTGACAGCAATTCATCAAAACCATTTGATTCATGCTTAATCTCACTCTTCTTGAATCCTTCCATCGTTTTTAATACCATTTCATAGGTATCTTCCATATCCATTAAATACTGTTTAACTTGGTCATAATTTTGGCCTGGCTCTAACCCTGTTTCAGCCATCCACTCATCAACAAATTGTTCTTTCAATCCTTCTGCATCAATTGCTTCAGCCACTAATTTTTCCAAATAAAGTACTTCAACACCTAGGCTTTCTAATAACTTAGCAAATTCATCATGTTCTTTTTGCGCTGCTTCAAGATAAGGAATATCATCAAACAATAAGCGTTCGAGGTAATCTGGCATCAAATTTTCTAATTCTTTACCCGGACGGTGAAGCATTACTTTCTTCAAGCGACCAATTTCAGAATTAACATTAATACTGTGGGACATTTTATTTCCTCCTTAATTATTTGTTAACTCTAGTCTAACATACGATAGAAAACGTTTCCGTTAAATCGGTCACTTCGATAAATTGAATTGATAACATTCTAAATGAGATATTCATCACATTTATCCCTTAAATTTTAGAATACCACTATCTTTCGTCAGAAAGATAGTGGTATTAATAACTACTTCAAATTTTAATGGGAATTATTTTTTAGCTTTTAATTGTAAATATAACTCACCCAATTGATCGGTCGAAACATGACTTGGTGCATCTGTTAATAAGTCGTGACCACGACCATTCTTTGGAAAGGCAATGACTTCACGAATATTAGGCTCTTGAGCAAGTATCATCACTAATCGATCTAAGCCTAAAGCGATACCACCATGAGGAGGGAAGCCGTAATCCATTGCTTCTAATAAGAAACCAAATTGACTTTTAGCTTCTTCAGCAGTAAATCCTAATAATTCAAACATTTGATCTTGCATCTCACGTTGATAAATTCTTAGAGATCCACCTCCCACTTCATAACCATTAAGAACAATGTCGTAGGCTTTAGCTTTAGCATCCGCTGGATTGTCTTTTAATGCTTGGACATCGTCGTTTTGCGGAGCAGTAAACGGATGATGCATAGCAACATATCTTTGATTATCTTCATCATATTCAAATAATGGCCAATCGGTAACCCACAAAAAAGCTAACTCTTCAACATCGTATAAGGTGTGTTTCTTGGCTAAATGATTACGTAAAGCGCCTAAGGAATCAGCAATGACACTGGCTTGATCAGCCACAAAGAAGAGGATGTCTCCCTCTTTAGCTTCCAACGTCTCTTTAATCTGGTCTTGGTCTTCTTCAGTAAAGAATTTAGCGATTGGTCCATTAAAGCCTTCCTCTAATACTTTAATCCACGCTAAGCCTTTAGCTCCATAGGGTTTAACAACTTCTGATAAGGCATCTGCTGTCTTGCGTGTGTATTCAT
This sequence comes from Facklamia sp. P13055, assembly GCF_050409445.1. Lineage (NCBI taxonomy): Bacteria > Bacillati > Bacillota > Bacilli > Lactobacillales > Aerococcaceae > Facklamia > Facklamia sp. P13055. Next base: position 104,330 of record NZ_JBNUPL010000001.1, on the reverse strand, counting down.
CAGCTAAGCCTTTAAGGTTTATGGCTTTGACTTGCCCTCCATCTTTTACAGCATTTTTAAAGACGCCAAATTCACTATGTTCAGCCCATTGAGAGAGGTCTTTTAATTTCATGTCAAAGCGAATATCTGGTTTATCTGACCCGTATTCTTCCATTGCTTGAGCATAAGTCATGGTTGGGAATGCTTGCTTAATTTCTACTCCTCTTGTTTCTTTGACAACTTCTTTTAGCATCTCTTCTATATATGATTGAATATCTTCTTGACCTAAAAAGCTGGTTTCAATATCGACTTGGGTAAATTCTGGTTGACGGTCACCACGTAAATCTTCGTCTCGGAAGCATTTAACTATTTGATAATAGCGATCCATGCCTGCACCCATCAGCAGTTGCTTAAATAGTTGGGGTGATTGAGGTAACGCAAAAAAGGATCCCCCTTCACGGCGAGTAGGTACTAAATAGTCTCTAGCACCTTCCGGAGTGGATTTGGTTAACATAGGTGTCTCAACATCAACAAATCCTCTTTGGTCTAAGAAATTACGGATTGTTCGCGTTACATTATGACGTAAGCGAATATTTGCTTGCATTTTAGGACGACGTAAGTCTAACATACGATTTCTTAAGCGAACTTCTTCATCCACATCCAAATCATTTTCAATATATATAGCAGGCGTTTTAGCTTTAGTATAGATGGTTAAAGCATTGGCATACAGCTCAAAACGTCCTGTTTTAACTTGCTTATTCATTTGATTGTTTTCTCTTAATGCCAATTCTCCAGTCACTTCAATAATGTATTCTGAACGAATCCGATTGGCTAGCTCAAAATCTTCTTTTGAAAGTCTCTCAGCATTAAAGACCACTTGACAAAAGCCTTCACGATCACGTAAATCAACAAAAATTAAACTCCCTAAATCTCTTCTTTTTTGTACCCATCCTTTTAATGTGATCTCTTTACCAAGGTACTGTTCATCTACTAATCCACAATATACAGTTCTTTCTGTCATTTTATTCACCCCTAAAATATTTATCAATTACACTCGTATCCGTTGTTAAACGGCGATAAACGCCATAAAAATCAGACCATAAGTCGCCTTTTGAAATCTCGGTCTCAGTCCCATTTTCTTGATTTTTAACGACTAATATCTCAGACTCAACTTCTTGCTCACCCAACATAATAGTTAATTTGGCCCCTAATTTGCCGGCTGTTTTAAACTGAGACTTTATGCTTCTAAATAAGTAATCTCTTTCTGCAATCAATCCAGCATATCTAGCCTTTTGAACTAACTCGGTTGCTAATTGATTAACCGACTCATCACGGCATAAGACATATAAGTCTAGAGGCTCATATGGTGGAATGTCAATCTTTTGTTGATCCATTAATAACATGAGACGTTCAAGCCCTAATCCAAAACCAAAGCCAGGCTTCTCAGGTCCGCCTATTTGTTGAACCAGTCCATCATAGCGACCACCACCACAAACCGTTGATTGAGCACCAATCCGATTATCATCTACTACAAACTCGAAAATAGTATCCTGATAATAATCCAAACCTCTTACCACCTTGTCATTGACTTCAAAAGGTATTTCTAGTTGCTTGAGCATGGATTGAACTTGTCCAAAATGGTCCTTACTCTCTTTAGATAAATAATCTAAAATACTTGGAGCCTCTTTTACATAAGCTTTATCCTTAGCATCTTTTGAATCTAGTACACGCAGTGGATTGTCATGCAGTCTTTTTTTAGAATCATCACTTAAATTATGAATATGTGGCTCAAAATAAGCAATAAGCGCTTGACGATAAGCCTGCCGATCGTTTGGCTTTCCTAGTGAGTTAATTTGTAAAGTAATATTTTTTAAACCTAACTCTTGAAAGAAATGCCAAGCTAAACTGATAACTTCCACATCCGTTGCTGGATTTTCTGACCCGAAAACTTCGACGCCCATTTGATTGAACTGTCGTTGACGTCCTGCTTGGGGTCTTTCGTAACGAAAGTAAGGACCTAAATAATAAACCTTAAAAGGCTGTGCATGTTCTGGACCAAACAATTTATTCTCAACGTATGCTCTCACAACACCCGCAGTCCCTTCGGGGCGTAAACTAATATGTCGTTCTCCTTTATCATAGAAGTCATACATTTCTTTAGAGACAATATCTGAAGTATTACCAACTGAACGTGAAAATAAATCATAGGACTCAAAAAGCGGTGTCCGTATTTCACGATACATATATTGATCAAATAAATCTCTTGCTACATCTTCGACATATTGCCAACGATAACTATCCTCTGGCAAGATATCAACGGTGCCTTTCATCTTTTGAATCATTCTACCCCTCCTAATATAAAAGCGCCCTAAGTTTTCACTTAGGACGCATTAACGTGGTACCACCTATATTTGTAATGAATTTATCCATTACCTCTTAATCGTAACGTGATTGACGGAATAACTTTTGATTATTCTTCTCCATAGTGTCTTCACTCTCAAATGCAACTTTTCACTCAACGTTGCTCACTGTATATTACAGAGCTACTTGTCTATTTCACCGAATTGATTAATTATGTTCAGATTACTCAATGATGATTGATTTGTCAAGTTGAATTAAAATTCTTCTTTAGTTTACTTTATAGCAAATGATTAACAATCTAGTTACTATTGTGTAACAGTCCATCTAGAGTTGACCTTTAATTCAATTAATCAACTATAATGCAATTAATAGAGGAATAGTGGAGGAATATAGGATGGCTATCGTTTGGACCAAAAATTTGAAACACTTAACTAAAAAGCGACTTACTCCTTTCTTATTAACACTTATAATTAGCGTCATAACAGTATGGGGAATTGTTAATCTTAGCAATTTAAAAGCTTTACCAATTGATCGTCAAGGAATCGTTCTGCACTCTTTTCCAACTACTAATTCCGAGGTTTTAACCGAAATTGATCCTGACTTTCCTATTGAAATTATTCAAGAACAAACCGGTTGGCTTAAAGTGCGCTATCAAGGGAAAGTTGAAGGTTGGTTACCCAAGTGGCTAATCGAAAACAAGGAACTTAAAAGTGACCAAGATTTAGCAGCCTCTTTTGAAAAATCAACGGCTCTTTATCAAAAAGCTGATTCTAAAAGTCCTATTCTCTCAAATATTCCTAAGGAAAGCCTCATCCCTATTAATTATATAGAAAAAAATTGGGCTCAAGTTAATTATCAAGGTAAACCAGCCTTTGTAAACATAAACGAGATAGAATTATTGAATCGACAAGACGCGGAGCGTTTAATTGCCGAAAAGAATGCTTTAGATAGCAGTATTAATAAAAAAGAAAAAGAAAAAGAAAGCTTGAAAAACAAGCTTATCATGCGCAAAAAAGAAGAATACTTATTAGAAGAAGCAGACTTTTTTTCTAATATGATTTATCAAACGAATTACTTACAAGAATTTACAAGGCTTGATTATGTTGAATATAGTCCTCAGGAATCATTTTACTACGTAGAAGATAGTCAAGGAGTTAAAGGATATATTGATTCCTTCTCTCTATCTGAGCCTTACTATTCAATTGACCATCGCTTTCTACCTATTAAATCTGAACTCCAACAAGCGACCATCATGCTAGACCCTGGCCATGGTGGAGAAGACCCAGGTACATTGAGTAAAGATCAAAAGTATGCTGAAAAAAGCTTTACCTATAAGATTGCTAAAGTATTAAAGAAAACACTTGAAGCTTTCGGGGCTAAAGTTATCTTAACTAATGAAAGCGACCAATTTTTAGACCTCGCTGAAAGGGTTAAAATCAGTAACCAAAAACAGCCAGACTTATTTCTTTCGTTACATTTCGATTCCTCCTATGACACTCAGGTCAAAGGTGTTCGTACATATTTCTATCATTTAAATGACGAAGAATTTGCGAAGACCTTACATTCTGGGTTGATAACATCTGGTCGACCTAATTTGGGTGTGGAGTATGGAAACTTTCATGTTTTACGCGAAAATACCGTCCCCTCCCTCTTGCTCGAACTCGGTTATATTACAAACAGCGAAGACTTGGAGTTAATGTTAACGGATGACTACCATCAAAAATTAGCTGATGCTATTACTGAAGGACTCTCAACTTATTTTAATCAAGTTGGAAATCAATTAGAAATAAATACCCCTGATAGATAAGGTCTCTATCAGGGGTATTGTTTACTCATTGGAGTCCAAAATTATTGTAACAGGTCCATTGTTTTCAAATTCAACTTTCATGTCAGCTCCAAAAATACCTGTTTTAGCTTTAAAACCTTTTTTGTCAAGCTCTTGGTTGAAATAATGGTATAATTCTTCAGCCTGGTCTGGTTTTGCAGCATTGGTAAAGCTAGGGCGATTCCCTTTCTTACAAGAAGCGTACAGGGTAAATTGACTGACTGAGAGAATACTGCCGCCAGTATCTTTCAACGATAAATTCATTTTTCCTTCTTCATCGTCAAAAATCCGCATAGTTACAATTTTTCTAGCACAATACTCACAGTCTTTAACCGTATCTTCAGGTCCAAATCCGACTAAAAGTAGAAGTCCTTCTTTAATGGCTCCTACTACTTCTTCATTAACTGTTACACTGGCATGGTTCACTCTTTGAATAACTACTTTCATTTGACCTCCTAATTGCCTTGACGTTTAACTTCGTAAACATCTGGGATGTTCTTTAATTTAACAATTAATTCATGTAATTGTTGTGTATCAGCAACTAAAACCTTAAGTTTGATGATGGCTTGACTTTGATCATCAATGCGCCCATTGACTGCTTTGAGGTTTTTGACCGTATGGTTGACAACGTTTAAAACGTCGTTAATCATACCCGACCGGTCAAAACCAATGACTTGTATTTCTGTTTCATACTCATGTTCTTCTTGCTTTTCTTCGGACCAATGCACTGCAATCGTTCGATCATCCAATTCAATTTCACTTTTTAAGTTGGAACAATCTTTGCGGTGAACAGAAATGCCTCTACCTCTTGTTATATAACCAACTATCTCATCACCGGGAACCGGGTTGCAACAACGACTAAGTCGCATCATTAAGTTATCAACGCCGTCAACCACTAATCCTTTTTCATTTCCTACTTTTTCTTTGTTAGAGTCAGTCTCCCTATCTTTAGAAATGACATTAGATAGCTTTACATTTTTGTCGACTTTCTTAATATTCCAAAAATGCATAATAGAAGTCGGTGAGATTTCTCCTAAGCCGATAGAAGCATAAAGATCTTCCATCTCATTGAAGTTAAATCTCTCAAGTAAGTCTTTTTCTTTGTTCTTTTTAAGTTCTATTTTTAAAGATGTTTCGTTTTCTTTCAGGGCTTTTTCAAGTATTTCCTGTCCAATTTCGCTATTTTTCTCACGCTCTTGCATTTTAAAATAACGTTTGATCCGATTGCGTGCTTTAGAAGTTTTAACAAACTTGAGCCAATCACGGCTAGGGCCAACAGAACTCGGATTGGTTAATATTTCAACAATATCTCCATTTTTCAAGCGATAATTAAGAGGAACGATATTACCATTAACTTTTGCTCCAACCGTCTTATTTCCTATTTCAGTATGGATATGGAAAGCGAAATCGACTGGACCTGAGCCTAATGGTAATTCAAAGACGTCGCCTTTAGGAGTAAAGATATAAACTTGATCTTTAAAAACATCTTCTTTAATAAATTCCATGAATTCACTAGCATTCCCTGCATCATCTTCATACTCAACAATATCATGAAACCATTTTAACTGTTGTTGAATGTTATCTCGTGGTTGCTCATCGACTGTTTTCCCTTCTTTGTAGGCCCAATGAGCTGCTAGTCCGTACTCTGCCACTTCATGCATAAGGTGCGTTCTTATTTGAACTTCAACAGGTTTGCCTTGAGGTCCAATAACAGTCGTATGAATTGATTGGTACATATTAGCTTTAGGCATAGCAATATAATCTTTAAAGCGTCCTGGCATCGGCTTCCATTTTGTATGAATAATGCCTAAGACTCCGTAGCAATCCTTAATCGAATCGACTAAAACGCGAACCGCTAATAAATCATAGATATCATCAAACTCTTTTTTCTGATCGACCATTTTACGGTAAATGGAATAAATATGTTTCGGTCTTCCATAAACAGTAGAGTCCATGGACAGTTCGTCAATCGCATCTTTTATCTGATCAATGACAACTTGAATATATTCTTCGCGCTCATCTCTTTTTTGGTCCATTTGATGGACAATATCATAATAGGCTTGAGGATTAATATATCTTAAAGAAATATCTTCTAATTCCCATTTAATGACACTCATACCAATTCGTTCAGCCAAGGGTGCATAAATATCTAATGCTTCTTGAGACTTTTCAATTTGTTTGTGGGGTTTTTGAAATTTCAAAGTGCGCATATTATGTAAACGGTCAGCTAATTTAACCATTACCACACGAATATCTTTAGCCATGGCAATCAACATTTTACGATGATTTTCTGCTAATTGTTCTTCTTTACTTTGAAATTTAATCTTACCGAGTTTAGTAACGCCATCTACTAAGAAGGCGACGGATTCTGAAAATTCTTCCTGGATTTTTTCCAAAGTGTAGTCCGTATCTTCCACTACATCATGTAAAAAGCCAGTAGCTACTGTATCAGGGTCTAATTTAATATTCGCTAAAATACCTGCTACTTGAATTGGATGATTAATATAGGGTTCTCCTGAGAGACGTTCTTGCCCTTCATGGGCCTTGGTTGCTACTGCTAATGCCTTTTTTACAAAAGCTACTTTACTGTCATTCATATAAGATCGACAAATTGCTATAACTTCTTCACCAGTATAGACATCATTTCTACCCATATTATCACCACTCTTTCTAGATAATTTTTCTACTATTATAACTTAAATACTCACTATAAAACAATATTAGCCTCTTTAATACTATCAATCTTAGCTTATGCTAAAAAACAACTGGTCGAAAGACACAGTTGTTTTAAAATTTTATTCAGAAACAATTTTAATCCCTTTAGAAGCACCAATACGGTTTGCGCCTGCTTCAATCATTATTAATGCAGTTTCTTTATCGCCAACGCCTCCAGAAGCTTTGACTCCCATTGTTTCACCAACAGTCGAACGCATTAGAGCAATATCTTCTTTCACAGCTCCTGCTGTTGAAAAGCCAGTGGAAGTTTTAACAAAATCTGCTTTGGCTGCTTTGGCTGCAAGGCAAGCTTTCACTTTTTCTTCTTTTTCAAGTAAACTAGTTTCGATGATAACTTTCACAATAATTTCTTCTGGAACAGCTTGAACGACTTGACGGATATCCTCTTCTACTGTTTCCCAATCAGCAGCTTTAGCCGCTCCGATATTGATTACCATATCAATTTCACTAGCCCCATTTTTCACTGCTTCTTTTGCTTCAAAAGCTTTAGTAGATGAAGTATTCGCTCCTAAAGGGAAACCAATCACTGTACAGACTTTGACGTCTGAATCCTTCAACAAATCACTCGCATAAGTAACCCATACTGGATTAATACAAACTGACATGAATTGATATTCCAAGGCTTCTTGACAAATTTGCTTAATTTGGTCTTTGGTTGCATTTGCATTTAATAAAGTATGATCGATATATTTATTTAATTCCATTTTAAAACTCCCTTTCAATTTCAGTGACATACGATAGGACACTTAAAAGATAAATAGGTGCCGTCTCTGCCCGTAAGATTCTTGGACCTAAGCTACAAATCTCAAAGCCATTTTCTACTAAGAAAGATACCTCTTGTTGTTCTAATCCACCTTCCGATCCAAATACCATAACTATCTTTTTATTCTTTTCGATATTTTTTAATATTTTGGCTAACAGATGGTGTTGACCTTCTTTAGCACTTTCTTCGAATGCCACTAGTTTAATGTCATGAGTACGATACTGATTAACAAAGTCTTTTAAATTTAAAAGCTGCTTAACTTCAACCTTTTTTAAACGTTTTGACTGTTCTGCAGCACTATCAGCAATTTTTTGTAGTCTTTCAACTTTTTTACCAGCTTTTTTCTGGTCCCATTTGACTACATCACGTTTTAAAGCTAATGGTTGAAAGCTGCTCATGCCGCATTCTGTAGCTTTTTGAACAATTGAATCCATTTTGTCATTTTTGGATAAACCACAAGCTACAACTACCTCGACCGGTAACTCCGTTTGACTGAGAGTCTCACTTAAGGGTGACATGATTTCTAATAGAGCATAATCATTCTTTTTTTTGAGATAAGAAGCTAGATACTTCTTTTGATCGTATACAACTATTAACTCCTTCCCTTGCTTAGCCCTTAAAACATTGACCAAATGATGACTGTCTGATGGATTCAAAACAACTTTCTTGCCAATTTCTACTATTTGATTCGAATCATCGATAAAATATTGATGCATAACTCACTCTTTCTTCTGAGCCGTGATACCAGCCCATCCTTTATAATAATTAATTTGGATTATTTCCCACTGATCTGTTGATAAAGAATCGATTGCTTGTTCTGCCTTCTCAGTCAGTATGCCTCCAAGAATGAGATAGCCACCCTTTTCTAAAAGCTGATAGGCATCCTGATAGAGCTTGAGTAATATATGAGGTAGGATGTTTGCCATGATGATATTTACTTTTTCTTCAACACCTCTTAATAAATCATTGACATGAAATGATATAGGTGGTTGAAAATCATCAGAATAGCCCATATTTTGCCATTTTTGATAAGTAAGATTTTGTTTAGCAGCTGCGATTGCTTGAGGATCAAGATCGTATCCCACCACTTTTTGTGCGCTGAGAGCAAAAGCTATCAATGCAAGGATACCAGATCCCGTTCCAACATCATAAACTTTCTCGTCACCTCGCATAACCATTTCTAAAGCTTGCGCGCCGAGTCGGGTTGTCGGGTGATCACCTGTTCCAAAGGCAACTCCTGGGTCTAAATAAATAACTTTCTCATCCTTATATTTTGGAGAATAAGCATCCCATACCGGAACAACTTTTATAAATCGTGAAATTTCTTGAATTCGGTAGTTTTTCATCCAATTTTTTTGCCAATTTTCCATTTCAATCGGCTCTTTTTCCCAACTATAATCGAAATAAAGGTTATCTTCTAAATAACTATCGAACAAGTCTTTTTCTATATCTTGTTCAAAAAAACCTAAGACAAGCCCCCGTTTATCTTGTTCTTTAAGGGATGGAGCTAAAGGAATTTCTCCAAATAAATTTTCTTTATTTTCCATATATCCATCGACATTTATAAGCTGCGTCCCTTTCGCCCCCCACTCAAATAAGAGATGAGAAACATATTCCACTTCATCAGGCTTCTTAGTTTCAAGATAGATAGTCACTTTTGTCCAATGAGTCATTAAACCCCCCCCAGTCAATGCATCTAAAAAATTTAAAGCTGAGCTTATTCACATTATGGAGGACTGTTTATCTTTTTTCAATCAAAAGAAGTTATTTTTTCAAGATTAAGTCTAGCTATTTTAATAAGGGCATGTAATAATAAATAATAGACTTTAGAATATTTGTAACTTTTTTTGAAATTTTCAAAAGAAAAGGATAAAATAGTAGTTGATATTCTATTTAATATAAAAGCTAATAAACGAGGTGAACTTCATGGCAGAAAAAAACTTAACAGCAAAAGATATCTTACAAAAAGAATTTTCTCGTTCCATGCGTGGCTATAATGCTGCTGAAGTCGATGAGTATCTCGATAGTATTATTCGTGACTATGATTCTTATCAAAAAGATGTAGTGTTCTTAAAGAATGAAAATGAGCGACTCATTGCTAAAATAGATGAATTAACTAAGCAGTTATCATTAGCTAAGAAAAACGTTTCAACAACTCCAGGTTCTGGCGTAACCAACTTTGATATCCTTAAACGTTTATCTAACTTAGAAAAACATGTTTTCGGAGCCAAAATTTCAAACACAGAGTATAGTCAAAATTAATGATCATAGTAAATTTCAGGTAATCGCGGTCAATTCATTTGGCTGAGGAAAGTCCATGCTCGCACAAGCTGAAACGCTTGTAGTGTTCGTGCTTAGCGAAACAATAAGCTAAGGTAGCCTTAAGGTGAACGGCGAGTGAATATTCTAAGGCTTAGCTAAGAATAAGTAATTCATAAAGTGCCACAGAGACGATCTTTTTGGAAACAAAAAGCTGAAACGCGGTAAACCCCTCGAGCGAGCAACCCAAATTTGGTAGGGGCACTCTCTGTATGGGAAAATGCGTAAGCATTGCTTAACTGAAAGAGAGACAAGTTATCTTGTAGATAGATGATTACCCTTTATTTATTCTTGCCTATGGAATAAATATTGACAGAACATGGCTTATCGAAATTTACTAATATAGGTATTTATAGATGCATATAGTCAACAACACGATTCTGAGCCTAAAAGCTTGTTGAATCGTGTTTTTTTAAAAGGAAGGATTATCCATGAAAACATATCACTTAATTGCTACAGCAGCGGCAGGTATCGAGGGAATAGCTAATCAAGAACTCAAGGATTTAGGCTATGAAACACAAACAGAGAATGGTCGCGTGCGCTTTAAAGGAACTGCAGAAGATATTGCTAAAACAAACCTATGGTTGAGAACAGCTGATCGAATTAAAGTAGTGGTTGGCGAATTTAAAGCAACCTCTTTTGAAGAATTGTTTGACCAAACCTATGCGATTGCCTGGGAAGACCTCTTACCCATGGATGGAGAATTTCCTGTTTCAGGTAAATCGGTGAAATCAAAACTTTATTCTGTCCCTAACTGTCAAAGAATTGTCAAAAAAGCCATTGCCAAACGGCTAATGGATCACTATGCTCGTAAAATGCCTTTGAGCGAAACAGGTGATTACTACCCTATTGAAATATCGATACTAAAAGATGTGGCGATGATTACTTTAGACACAAGTGGAAGCAGTCTATTTAAACGAGGTTATCGAACTGAAAAAGGTGGCGCGCCTCTAAAAGAAAATATGGCAGCAGCTTTAGTCAAATTGACTACTTGGTTCCCTGACCGTCCTCTTTATGATCCAACTTGCGGGTCTGGAACAATTTTAATTGAAGCTGCCTTAATGGGACGCAATATTGCTCCAGGATTAAATCGGTCATTTGCAGCAGAAAAATGGGAGTTCTTTAATCCAGAAGTATGGTCAAAGGAAAAAACAAAAGCACGTCAAAAAATTAACCATGAAATAAAACTCAATATCTTTGGAAGCGATATAGATGGAAGAATGATTGAAATCGCCAAGCAAAATGCAGCAAATGCCGGTGTGGGAGAAGATATTACTTTTAAACAAATGCAGTTAAAAGATTACCGTCCGAATGAAGAATATGGCATTTTAATCTCCAACCCTCCTTATGGGGACCGCTTGCTAGATGAAGATAAGGTACACCAACTATACCAGGACATGGGTACTATTTACCGTTTGATGACCACTTGGTCGAAGTATATTCTCTCAAGTGATGACTCATTTGAGAAATTTTATGGTGAAAAAGCTAGCAAAAAACGCAAGTTATATAACGGTGCCTTAAAAGTAAATTATTATCAATTTTGGTCTACAAATAAATAAGGGTCTAAAGTCTTTACTTTCCCTTGTTTACGTAAGGCTTGTTTTGCTGCTTGATCAGCTGCTCGATTTTCTTTTTCAGGAATCCATTTTAGAAAAAGTAAAGGATAATGGTCCATTTCAAAGAGAATAACTTTTAAAAGCTTGCTAAAATAGTCTTTTTTGGCAAAACGTTTTTCAATCGATTGGAAAACAATCTTAGAATCGGTTTTAATTTGAATGAGTTGATCTGTTTTTAATTTTTCTTGCTTGATCCATTGCATAGCTAATCTTAAAGCAAAAAACTCAGCTTGGTGATTATCCAGACATTCATTAATATAAAATTTAAAAGTAGCAACTTTTTCACCATTGAATACCAAAAAAGCTAGGCCCGCTTCTTTAGTTTTAGGATCAAAAGCGGCATCAATTTGTATCCACATAGGTTTTTCACCCTCTCTATTTTGAAAGGAGTCTCCTCAATTGACAGATCTTATTCATATGCCAAATAAGAGCGAATATTTCTATCGCAAAGCCATGAATGCGCTTGAACAAAATGATTATGCAAGTGCATCTAACTTTTTGAAAGAAAGCTATCAGATAGAACCTTCCCTTAAAGTGTTTAAAGAACTAATTTCTATTCATATTATTCAAAATAAAAGTCAAGCTGTCAAAAAGTTATGGCAAAATTTTCTTTCAGACCACTCCATACAAGACCTTGACTATGAATTAGCGATGCTTTATGTTCATTCTTTACCTTATCTTTTTTCTCATCAAAAACTATTGATTCAGTTATATGAAATCAAAGAATATTTTGATCAAAAAAAATGGGATATCTCTTTGATTGTTAAACAAATTGAAAAAATTAAAGAAAAAGAAGCTCTTTCTAAAGAACTTCAACTCCTTATAAATACGAAGAGGTTAGATTCAAAGTTGAAACAATTGAAAGAACTAACCTTATATGAATTTTTAAAAGAAATCAAAAACTTCTATAGTTTAGATTACTCCCTTAAACATCCAATCTTGACTGCATTATTGGCTGACAAAGAGATAAGTCAATTCGTTAAAAGTGATATATTGCATCATTATATAGTTCGAAATTACCAGGCCCATCTGAAACTGACATGGTTTGAAGAAATTAAAATCATCGATAGCCTATCTCTAGTCCCTTATAAAGAAGATTCGACCTATTTACAAATAAAAGCTCTTCTTGAAGATTATACGGTCAATAATAATCCTCATATTTATGATGGTCTACTAGAAGAAATAAATTTATTGGTGATGGTATACTATCCATTTATCAAAGAAAAAATCTCAGACCCTGTTGCATGGTTTAATAGCTTTTTAAGTTATTACCATATAGAAAAAAGTGAAGAATCCGATCAAAATGAGCGAATGGATGAAATTCTCCAACAGGCTATCGATGAAATCAAACAACTAAGTCTATAGATAGAAATTTAAAGAAAACTTTCTAAATAAATTAGAGCAAGTCTATAGTAGACTCGCTCTAATTTTACTTCTCTTCTTCTGACTGTGTATCATTTTCCTTGGTGTTTTTATGGTGCACGGTAGGTTGTGGATCTAGAATGACATGCTTATCCTCTTCTTGTGGTGGTAAGGATATAAAATCAATAATATCTTTGAAATTGACTATGGTCTTCTCTTCAATAATATCTTGCATCATCATATCTGATTCTTGCCAATAAATATCTACAACTGCACTATTAGAAAGCAATTTTGTAATTATTCCTGTCATGCTACTTTCTCTAAATTTGAAAGTAATCTTATCCCCTATTTCTGGTCGAATTGCTAACTTTACTGATTCAATCATTTCAAGACCCGTTTCATAATCTACATCTAATAGCGAAGCGATACGTGACTTGCTTGTCCCGCGTCTTAACTCCTTTTCAATTAGACTTCGTTGCCCATCTGAAATTTTTTTCGACACGTTATCCCTCTTTTCTTAAATTGCCCTCTGTAATTGTTATTATACCACATTTTTCTTTTTTATTCTAAAGGTTACTCTTTCTCTACCTTTGGAACCCATACAGAAAGTGCTTGACTATGAATCTTAATTTCTAATGGTAAACTTGGGCCTTTATCGCCATCAATGTTCGCTTTTAGTTCACGTTCTTCATTCAAGGAAGCGAGTTTAATATCGAATGTTTTACCCTTTAACGACAAGATGGACTCATTATCTAATTCGTGTCGAGGCAAGCCTTTCTCTTCAATAAAAGTAGCTATGCTTGATATAGCCAATGAACCCTTAAAAGCATAAAGATGACCCAATCCATCAAATAGCTGGTCTTGTGAAAGAAGATTTTCCATTCCTCCCACACTAGTAGTGAGTGTTAATAATATAAGATTGGTTTTAAGGTGATGAGATTCCTTTCCATCGACACTAATGTCTAAATCAAAATCTTCCTCTTCAAACATCGCTTTAAAGCCATCAAATAAATAAGCTAATACCCCAATCTTATTTTTTACTTTAGATTCAGTTTCAAATACTGCTGAAGGAATAGCTCCTAGCGCAAGAACATTCGCAAAATACTGCTCGTTAACTTGCCCGATATCCAATTTTTTTAACTCTAAAGATTTAAATTGATTAATGGCTTTTACTGGGTTTAGAGAGATTCCTAAAGATCTTGCTAAATCATTTACAGTCCCCAAAGGTAAAAAAGCAAAATGAGGTGGTTGTGAATTCTCCATTAAACCGGATACCACTTCCTTAATAGTGCCGTCACCGCCCAAACAAATAATAGTGTCGTATTCATCTGCAGGGGTAGTTTTTGCCCAATCATAGGCATCTTGAGGTTTTTCAGTTGTTCGGTGTTTGACTTGAGCATCGTATGTATTAATTAGTAAATCAGCTAACTGCTCAGCATATGCTTTGGCCTTACCCTTACCTGAACCTGGATTAGCGATGATTAAAACGCTCTTCATATTAACCCTCCTTTTTTTACATTATACCACAAGTCCTCCTAAACGATTTTCCCTTCCAATTTCTTTGAAAGTAAGTTACACTGATGTATATCATTAGACAGAGTAAAAGATAGAACGTCAAGTGTTGTTGGATGGGATGTGGCCAACAAACGAAAAGAATTTATTCTTGCGATACTATCTTTGCATTCGCTGCATTAATATTATTTGTAGCGCTCTCTTGTCAAAAAAAGGAGCGTATTTTTTATGCAAAAACCTGATTCCCGTCGTATTATTTCATATGGTAATAAAGGAAAACTAACCACCCTACAATTAACTACCATGGCTTTATTATTAGCGTTTCGTATTATGTTAGCTTATATACCAGCGTTTAGAGTAGGTGAAATTGCCCAAATTGGAGTTGGCTTTATCGGTACTGCTATTTCCAGCGCTATAATTGGTCCATGGTAGGCTATCGTTATATCGGTAGCTAATGACATTATCACTGCTCTTCTAAATGGCTATAGCTTCTTCTTCGGTTATACCTTTAGTGCCGGTTTAGCTGGTTTCATTTATGGTTGGTTTTTGTGGCGTAAAGAACGTAATTGGAAAAATATTCTTATAGCAGTTGTTTTAGTAACCTTTATTGTAAACTTAGGATTTGGATCTCTATGGATTAAAATGATGCAAGGTAAAGCTTGGGCAGCATTCATGCCAATTCGTATCGCTAAAAACGCTGTTTCTCTTCCATTGAACACAATTATTTTAGTGATTATCCTAAAATTGCCTGTAATTGATCGTTTAATCAAAAAATTCCAATTTTAAACTTTATGGTAGCTCTTTTAGGTAGGTAACGCACTACTTACTATTTATGAATTATCTTATAAAATTAATAAAAAGGGCAGAAGTTTAAGCTTCTGCCCTTTTTATTAACGAAAATTTACTGTACTAAATATTATAAACTTCACTCAAAAAATCAAAAAAATACTAGTAAACTTATTTAACAATCAGATTAAAAATTGTAAAAACTTGTGACATTTACTATATTTACGTATAATATGAAGATATGAAAATAAATGTAGCTTGCAACTACAGGAGGTATACTATGAAGAAAAATTATCGTGTATTGTTATATTACAAATATCAAAGAATTGAAGACCCTGAATTATTTGCCAAAGAACACTTAGAGTTTTGCCGTCGTATCGGTTTAAAGGGGCGCGTATTAGTCGGTGAAGAAGGAATAAACGGAACCGTTTCAGGCACCCTAGATCAAACACAAAAGTATATGGACTATGTTCATTCACTAGAAGGTTTTGAAGATTTATGGTTTAAACAAGATCTTGCTGATGATTATGCGCATAAAAAGATGTCTGTGAGAACGCGTGAAGAAATTGTAGCTTTAAACTTAGATGATGATATTGATCCACATGAAATTACAGGACAATATCTATCCCCTAAAGAATTTAAAGATGCTCTACTTGACAAGGATACAGTTGTTCTTGATACTCGTAATGACTATGAGTATGATTTAGGTCATTTTAAGGGTGCGATCCGTCCTGAAATTCGTAATTTCCGTGAACTTCCTGACTGGGTGAAAGAAAACAAAGAAAAATTTATGGACAAACGCGTTGTTGTCTATTGCACAGGTGGTATCCGCTGCGAGAAATTCTCAGGTTGGTTACTTAAAGAAGGTTTTAAAGATGTGGGGCAATTACATGGTGGTATTGATACTTATGGAAAAGACCCTGAAACTAAAGGTGAGCTTTGGGAAGGTAAGATGTATGTTTTCGATGAACGTATTGCTGTCCCAGTTAATCAAGTAAATCCTACAGTAGTCGGAAAAGATTATTTTGATGGAACACCATGTGAAAGATACGTAAATTGTGCAAACCCAGAATGTAATGAACAAATATTGACTTCTAAAGCAAATGAAGATAAGTATTTACGTGGATGTAGTGAGGCCTGTCGTCGTCATCCTCGAAACCGCTATGTCGCTGAACATAACTTTTCCACAGAAGAATGGGAAGAAAGATTAAATGCAATTGGAGAAAGCTTAAGTAAAACACATTCTGCATAATTTAAGCCGATAAAGGGGATAATGAAATGACTAATAAAGAAAGCAAGAATCATCTGCCACCTTTGGAGGGTCATCATTTAAAAGATAGTAAGCCTAATCTCAATCAAAGGCGGCAAAGATTAATCGACCAGAAATCTTCTAACTATGTTAATAGCGAAGAAGCTCGAGCAAGAAGATTGAAAAGAATTAGTGAACTTGAAAATAAGAGCTTTAATAATTTTGATAAGGCTATTCCTCAGTCAAATGAGGATAGAAGACAGTTTTCTTCTAATCATTATCAATCGCTTAAAGTCAAAAAAGAAACTCCTATAGGTGAGTCAGTAAGCAATTTACACAATAAATCGATTAAAAAAGATCGCTCAGAGAAGAAAGTTATTAAAAAAACTGAAACTGACACTGATTTAAAGCTAGAAAATAAGACTAATAATCATACTAGCAGTAATAAATCTAGTAAGTTCAGTCGAGACGCTATAGAATCAAACAGACCTCAACAGAAGTCAAATCAAAAAACTGAAAGTGAAAGTGACAACCACTCAACGGATAAAAATCTTTTTCAGACTTACCTTGATAAAAGAAGAAAAAGAAAAAAAGAAGTGCGTAGTCAACTATCTTTGGAAGGTCTTGATCGGTTTTCAAAAATTTCCTTAGTCCTTTCGATTATCTTTAATGTATTTAGACGTCTATTCATCTACTTTGTAGTTGTAGGTCTTCTTTTTGGCTTTCTCTTATCAGGTGTTGGATTAGGCTACTTCACTTCATTAGTATCTGATACGACTCCACCAAGTAAACAAGAGATGGCTGAAGCTATTAATCAAGTCGAACAACAATCTAGTTTATATTATGACTCTGGCGACCTTATTGCTGATATAAGATCGGACGTCGTTAGATCTGTTACTAATTTAGAAGATATTTCACCCTATATTAAAGAAGGTTTAATTTCCATTGAAGATCAAGCTTTTTATGAGCATTATGGTGTTAACCCTAAATCAACACTTAGAGCAGTGCTTCAAACGCTTATTACCGGGTCTGGTACTGGAGGATCAACATTAACTCAGCAATTAGTTAAGCAGCAGTTATTAACAAATGATGTTACTTTCTTTAGAAAGGCTAACGAAATTCTCTTGGCCTTAAGAGTTGAAAAATATTTTACCAAAGACGAAATATTAAACGCTTATCTCAATGTTTCTCCTTTTGGCCGTAATAATGAAGGAGATAATATTGCGGGAATTCGTGAAGCTTCTGAAGGCATTTTCGGCAAAGAACCAAATGAAGTTAATTTAGCTCAAGCTGCCTTTTTAGTTGGTTTGCCTCAAGATCCTTATAGCTATACTCCTTATAACTATAACAGTTCACTTAGAGAGGATTTCAATCCTGGTATCAATCGAATGAAAGCTGTGCTATTCAGTATGTATCGTAACAAGGCTATTACTAAAGAAGAATACGAAACTGCGATTGATTATGATATTAGTAAAGATTTTATTAAACCTGAAAATCGTCCAATCGAACGCCAATCCTACCTGTATCAAACCGTCATGAATGAAGCCATTAAGAAATTAATGGAAATTAATGTCAATGACGATGGAAATCAGATGAGCGATGTTTTACAAGACATTGAATGGTATAATCAATATTATTCTGAAGCAGAAAACCAGCTGCGTACCGGGGGCTACAAAGTATATTCAACTATTGATAAAGAAATTTATGATCAATTACAAGAAACTGCTAAAGAAAACGTAGACTCATTAGGAGTAAGCTATGATGGGGTTTATACAGATCCTAGTACCGGTGAAGAAATCTATTATGTTGAAAATATTCAAACTGGTGTTGTGGTGATTGAAAACACTAGTGGAAAAGTACTGGGCTTTGTGGCTGGGACCGATTATGATAATAATCAAATTGACCATGCCTTTGCCACTCGCCGCTCTCCTGGTTCAACCATCAAACCACTTGCAGTCTATGCACCAGCAATTGAGAATAATCTTATTGCTCCTGCCACAATTGTACCCGATACACCATTTGTAGAAACTTATCCCGATGGAACTGAGTGGAAACCGACCAACTACGGCGAATCAATTTCTAATAAGTTTATCTCTGCCAGAGAATCATTAGCTAAGTCACTGAATTTGCCAACTATTCGAATTTATCAAGGGCTTATACAGCAAAACGTACCAGTCTATGATTATCTTGAACTCATGGGCTTTAAAGATGGCTTTGCATATGATCAAGAAGAAACATACAACCTAGCCTTTTCCATTGGTGGAGTGAATACCGGACCGACTGTTTTTGAACAAACATCTGCTTTTTCAACTTTTGCCAATAATGGTTATTATATTCAAGGGCATATTATCAGTAAGATTGTCGATTCATTTGGAAATACTGTATTTGAACAAGAAGTAGAGCCACAAAAAGTATTTAGTGAGGATACAAACTACTTAATGGTAGATATTTTAAGGGATACAACCGAATTCGGTTCAGGACAATATGCCAAAGCTAATCTGCAAGTTCCAGGAGACTGGATTGCCAAATCCGGAACTAGTGAGAATGCTAAAGATCTATGGTTTATTGCCTCTACTCCTTCTGTTACCATTGGTACATGGGCAGGCTATGATTCACAATATTATGAATACTTTGTTAACCCAGATGATGGACTTGGCAATGAATCGGTTCGTTCACAAATATACTGGGCTAATATCGCCAACGCCTTATTCAGAGTTCGACCTGATATTTTTGGATCTAATGAAGTCTTTGCACAACCCGCTTCCGTTGTTAGCCAAAATATTGTAGCAATGACAGGAACTTTACCTGGAAACATTACCTATAATAACCGAATTGCTAGTCTAAATGGCCCTATTAAACAAGATTTGTTTAAAAATTCAAATCCTGCTGCTCCACTCTCTTATAACTTCATGTTTAACGCTAGTGATCAAGATACTGCACGTTTTTGGAATGCTTATATGGAATCTATTGAGGAAAAGACAACATCAACGACCTCTGCTGAAGAAACAACGGATGAGGATGATGAGTCTCGTTCTGAAAGCACAGATGAAAATGGTAATCTAATACCGGCGCAACCAGAAAATAGCGAGACTGTTACTGAAGAAGTATATTATGAATAATTTTGCAAAATAAAGGCTCTATAATAAAAAGCTATGAGTTAAAATCTCATAGCTTTTTAATGTTTTTATTCACTCAGTGTTGAACCACGGTGTACTAATTTATGGGGAAGAATGATTTGACGCTGCTCGATACCCTCATCATTCATAATTTTCGTTAGCAAGCGCATTGCTACCGCTCCAACATCATATAAAGGATATTGTAAAGATGATAGTTGAGGACGCGAATATTTTGTAAGGACTGAGTTTTTACTAGTAAGTACTTGAAAGTCTTCAGGTACTTTAATATTTCGATCAGTTAGGGCATTTAAAATGGCTACTGCTAAGAAATCTTTAGTAGCGATAACTCCGGTAGCTTTAGCAGCTAATAATTGATCTACAATTATATCTCCTTCATCATCAGTAAAGTCACTTTGGATAATCAAATCTTCATCTACCGCTATATTATGCTTAGCCAATGCTGATTTATAACCAGGAATCCGATGCACTCGATTGACATAATACTTTTCTGAATCGGTGATAATAGCTGGTCTGTTACCCTTTTGAAGTAAGAAATCTGTCATTTCTTCTATTGCTAATCGAATATCAATTGATACTGTATAGAGATCAGGATCTTCACTAATCATACCCGCAATAACTACAGGTGTTCTTGAAGTTTTAATTAATGACTTAAGTTCTTCGCCGACATTATAACCCATATAGATAATACCATCTACTTGTTTAGCTAATAAATTATTAAAAACATTAATTTCTTTGTCGACACTTTCGTCGGCATTTGCTAAAATAATGTCATATTTGTACATAGCTGCTATATCATCAATTCCGCGTGCCAATGCCGAAAAGAAGATATTAGTAATGTTAGGAATAATAACGCCAACTGTGGTTGTTTTTTTACTGGCTAGTCCTCTTGCTACAGCATTAGGTCTATAATCTAAACGTTCTATAACTTCTGAGACTTTTTTTCTAGTACTTGGCTTTACATTTGGATTACCATTTACAACTCGAGATACGGTGGCCATTGATACGCCAGCTTCACGAGCTACATCATATATTGTAATTGTTTGCTTTTCCATGCCTACCCTTCTTTCAAATTTTTAATTTACTCTTTGAATTTAACATAAGCAGACAGATAGTGCAAGCGTTTTCTAGCTTTATTCTCAAGTTTTCACAGTTTTTTCATAAATAATGAACTCGCTCATTAGAGGGTGTTTGCTGTCTTCTCCAAACCAAAAGATAGGTTAACACTGATTTCATTTGTAGAGCAGTTTATCCTTCAACTTTTTGGATGGTCAGTGACACCAAATATGGCAGTGAGGAAAATTTAACTTAATTAACCTACCATGGGAATAAGCACCTTATCAAATATAATCTATTCGAGAAAGAAGAAACGAAGAAACATCATCGGAGCTTTTAATTTATGGGAATCGCCGAATCGAGCGCAATGACAGACCATCATACTGCTTAAAGGAAGTAGTTATTATTAATAGCATTCAAGATTTTTAAAATACGCAATGATTATGAAAGTACGAGCGATGTTTACCGACCGAAGGAGACAGACACGGCACCTCAAAAAGCAATCTACTACAAACCGTCTTATGAATCACTCAAGTTTAACGAACGAGCCAAGCTCTTATCTGACGAAGGAAAGACACTCTACAGTCAACGAAGAATTGCTGTAGAGTCTGTATTCGATCATGTAAAGACAAATTTAAGCTCCTTCTTCGCCTTAGAGATAAGGTGAAGACTATTGTAAGACTGGTATTAATGGCCAATAATCAAGCAAATATGCAAAGCAGCGAGCTTAGAACGAAAAACACCTTTCCATTCTAAGCTCGCTGCGTTTTATGTAGCGGGTGAAGAGGCCTTTTGTCCAGCCTCTAAATTTATTTTAGTAGTTCATCTGTTTGCTTCTCGACTTCTTTTTTCACATCTTTTAGTTCTTCTTTTGTATCAACTTCAATATCTTCAATTTTGGCACTCAAGATGTCTTTAGATTGACTGAGGTCTTCTTTTACATGATCCCATTCTTTGCTTGCTTCTTTCTTTAATTCTTCAGCAGAACGTTTAATATGATCAGCTGAAGTTTTAAGATTTACACGGAAATCTTCACTCGCATCAGAAGCTGCGTCATACATCTCTACACCTCTTTCCACGGCATAGTCTGTATAATCATTAGCCCGATCAATCCAATAATCTAATTCTTCATTTAAATCTTCACGTAACTCTCTACCTGATTTAGGAGCATATAAAAGAGCAGCTGCCCCTCCAATAAGAGCGCCTAATAAAGCTCCCGCTAAAAATCCATCATTATTTTTCATATTATTTTGCCTCCTTTAAATTAATTGAAATCTCACCAGCTGTTTTAGAAGGTTTTCCTTGAATAAAGGAATCTAAGCTTCTCTTTTCCTGTTTAGCTGGATCCTTAGCCAAAATCTCTGAATTTTTGGCTTGTGGCTTCACTTTGAAACGATTTACCATTCGCGATGCTTTTTGAATTGAATCAATTGGTGATTTTTTCTTGTTTTTCTTAAGCATATTTGAAACAAAGTTCGATGTCATTTCTTTAGTCGAGTCATTTAATTCTGAAACGGATGTTCCGACATCACCGATAGCAGTAAATAACGGATCGGTTTTTCCTAATTTAGCATTTAAATCATCTACAAGTGTATTTGACTTGTTCAGTAAACCTTCTACCTCAATTGATAGATGGTCAACATCTTTAGTCACCACATCAATGGTATTATTTAATTTGCTCACCGTTTCCTTCAGATTTGTCAGAATTTCACCAATTTTCATCAAGGTCATCGATAAGAATACAACGAGAATTGCAAAGGCTAAAGCTGCAATCATGGCTGCAATTTGACCAATTGTCATATCTAATCCTCCTTTGCTAAGTTACTAGCTTAAATATATCATGAAAGCGCATTTAACTCAAAGATAAGGGCTTAGAAATGAGCTATTTATTTATTAATTTTTTCTCACGCCCTTGTTGGAAGTTTGAAACCCTTAACTCTTTTAAACTTGTACGATGCAAGAAAGCATTTATTCGTTTTAAAATCATATTTCGAGTAATAATACCAATGAATTTCTTTTCTATATGGTTTTCAACCACACATAAAAAATTATTATCTACCAGTTTATGCAAAATTGATTCGAGCTTTTCGTTCATTGTTATAAATTCTGGTTTCCTTAAGTCTAAATGCTTAATTAATTTATAATTAAGGTTGTCAAAGTCTATGTCTTCTAAAGTAATAGCTTCTTTAACAATCATGTTAATACTTACTAAGCCCACTATTTGACCATTTTGATTGACCACAGGAATCATTGAATAGTCGACTTGATTAAGGACTAATAAGCCGTGAATTAATGAATTAAAGTCATAAAGATAGACTACATTATCAGCCGGGATAATAACTTCTTTTAGATTTTCAACAATATTTTTTGATAAGTTAGGATCTATCAAGATCAATCAGCTCCATCTAGTTTAAAATAATAAGACAAATCTTCTAACTGTATTGCATGTGAATTATAATAATCAACCTTAATAAAGTCATCGGAAATTTCAACTATAGAAAATGTTTTTTCTTGAATTTCGCCCCTTGCTTTTGCAATGGAACCAGGGTTCATAAATAAGATTCCTCGCTTCATTTCAGCATATAGGCGATGTGTATGGCCGTGGAAAACATATTTGGCATTCTTTTGTAAAGCTAATTCTAAAAGATTAATGTTTCCTTGATTTACTTGATACAAATGGCCATGAGTAATCAAAATTTTTCCCTTAGGGGTCGATAAAATTTCGCTAGATGGATAGCCTGGAGAAAAATCCATATTTCCTGCTACTTTAACATCGACAGCCTGCCAAATAGGATCATCAAATGAAAATTCTGAATCACCACAATGAATAATATAATCTACTTTATCCCTAAACTGCTGAATGATGTTTTTTACAATAGAGTAATTTCCATGATTGTCACTTAATACTAACAATTTCATCTCTATCCCTCCAACCAATCATTTAGTTTTTCTTTTAACTTCTCCACTGCTTGGCCTCTGTGAGAAATTTGGTTCTTACGTTCCGCAGAGATTTGAGCAAAGGTTTGTTGATCTTGAGGATAGTAAAATAGTGAATCATAACCAAAGCCACCCTCACCGATAGGCTCTTTGGTAATGATTCCTTCTACATTACCTTCAACAACTAATGAATCTTTTTGTGGATCTGCTAATACGATAACGGTTGTGAAATAGGCTTTTCGTTGATCACCGTTAAATTCTTTCAAATTTTCTAAAAGTTTCAAACGGTTTCTTTCGTCATTTTTTTCTTCTCCAGCATAGCGAGCCGAATAGACACCCGGCTCATTATTCAGTGCTGGAACACATAAGCCTGAATCATCTGATAGGGCTAAGCAGTTCATTTCCTTAGCGATTGTTTCTGCTTTTAAACGTGCATTCTCCTCAAATGTTGTACCTGTTTCTTCTACTTCTGGAATTTCAGGATAATCAAGCAAAGATTGAACTTGTAAATCAAAAGCTTCAAAAAGAGCTTTAAACTCTGCTATTTTTCCTGGATTATGACTAGCTATAATCAGTTTCATAAATTACTTCTCCTTTAATTTCACATTTTCTGACATCAAGATCTTTTCGGGCTAGCCAGTCGCTAGCCATTCGATCAAAGTGTTCGATGTCTCCTGTTGTATAGAAAGTTTGTGTAGGAGATTGTTGTAAGGCATCATTTGCTGTTCGACTTAAGTTAAAATAATCCAACAGCATACTAACATCATTAATTGTTTCAACTCCTGAATCAATCAGATGAACCTTAGGACCAACTACTTCTTGAATTAAACCGCGCATGATTGGATAGTGGGTACAACCAAGTACTAATGTGTCAATTTCTTTTTTTAATAGCGGGGAAAGTTCTTGCGACACTTTTTCTTTAGCTTGGCTACTATAAATTTGGCCAGTCTCTACCATTTCAACAAAAGACGGACATGCAAGTCCTTCTACGACCACATCATTTTTTTTATTGATAATCGTTTTTTCATAAATTTTACTCTGAATAGTTCCGATTGTTCCAATCACACCGATTTTTTTATTATTAGTTTGGATAATGGCAGCTCGACTACCGGGTTCAATTACGCCAACAACAGGTATGGGTAAAGTTCGCTTCAAATCTTCTAAAGCTGCAGCAGTCCCAGTATTACAAGCAATCACAAGCATTTTAATGCCTTTTTCACGCAAGAAATTGCTGAGTTGCCAAATATACTTCTTAACTTCATTTAACGGACGCGGACCATATGGACAACGAGCATTATCACCAATAAAAAGAACGGATTCATTAGGAAGTTGTTTTAAACTCTGTTTAACAACTGTTAATCCGCCGAATCCAGAATCAATAAAACCGATGGGTAAGTCTTTCATAAAATTCTCCTCACTTCACAATTATTATTTTAACATATCTATGCAAAAAAAGAATGGAAGTCATCTTGTTATTTACTAAAAAACAAGGCCCTTAATTAACAACCTACTGAAGTTGTTTGCAAGGCCTTGTTTTAAAATTAATTAACTTTTTTCTCGTTTTTCCATATAGCAAAGGACTTTTTAAAACTACCAATTAATCCTTTTTCACTATAAACTAGAACATTTGATTTATAGAACACAACCGATAACCAAATCGATAAGGCTAAGAAAACAATCGCAACTAATACCGATAACCATATTTCACTAGTGGCAACTGTGTCATTAGCCAAACGGAAAGGCATAATAAAAGGCGTAAATAATGGGAAATAAGAGCCTAAACGAACAATGGCTGAGTTAGGTGACTGCATACCGTATAAGGCAATATAAAAGCCTGCTACTGCTAATAAGGTGATTGGGGTGGTCATTTTATTGACGTCTTCAGTTTTAGAAACTAATGAACCTAAGAAAGCTGCAAGTATTGAATAAATTGCCATTCCTATAACAGCAAACAATATTCCATATAATATCACCGGTCTAGCTTGTGAAATATAATCGCTGATTATGGCCGGATCAAAACTTTCGCTCATGGCTTGTGTGCCAGCTTGAATATTTTCCATATTTTCAGATGAGTTTACAAAAAATTGGGCTAATACTAAGCCGGATACATAGGAAATAATAACTCCTAGTATACCATATATGACTAATTGAGTAAGAATTACCAAGCCCACTCCAATCAGCTTACCTAAAAAATGCTGGGTAGCGGTGATACTGGAAAGAATAATTTCCATGATTTTAGAGCCCTTCTCTGCCGCAATTTCTTGAGAGACTATGGATACGTAACTCATAATAAACATTAAAACCACAAAACACACTACATAAGCCACTCCAATTTTAGCGGCAGTTACTGGATCATTTTCTGAAACCTCTGTAACAGCGCCATCATCGTCTGGTTGGATGCGAA
This sequence comes from Facklamia sp. P13055, assembly GCF_050409445.1. Taxonomy (NCBI): domain Bacteria; kingdom Bacillati; phylum Bacillota; class Bacilli; order Lactobacillales; family Aerococcaceae; genus Facklamia; species Facklamia sp. P13055. The sequence continues at coordinate 78,291 of NZ_JBNUPL010000001.1, read as the reverse complement.
TAGTTTCAATGTCAACAGCACTATCTTTTAATTGATTCACTTCTTCTTGTTTTAAATTAAATGCTTCTGCTTGTTTTTGAATGCGATATTCTGAAAGTACTTCTTCGATATTATAAGTGGCAATATTCTTGCCTGAATTATGGCGATAGAACTTAGCATTAAGATCTACATTTTCGCCTTCAACAACTAAATAACCATCAATTTCTTCTGCAAATAAGGCTTCTTCAGCTTGCTTTTCATTTAAGTCAAATTGGTAGTCATTTTCATCTTCTATTGCAGCAATCAATTGATTAATCTCTGCATTTTCAGATACAATTCCAACATTGCCGACTGAAGAGCTGGATTGGTCAAGATAAATAAAATAACCGATTGCTAAAATAACCAACCCCATAATAATGGGGCCTGCTATCATCCAGAAAAAAGCCCAAGACTTCACATTTTTCCGATAAACCTCTTTTGCTACAAGCCACATTTTATTCATGAATTCGGTCACCTACTTTCAACTTAAATATTTCCTCTAAGGTCGGTGGTTGTTGAGAGAACATTGGGATAAATTGTCCTTGAGTGATTGTTTGGAAGATGCTAGGACCAAATGATTCATCGCTAAGATTTAAGGTGTAATGATCAGGGCTGGTACGAACTACCGAATCTACCCCTTCAATTTCTAGCAGGCTAGCTTCATTCCACTTTTTACTTTCAATATAAATGCGAATACGTCCAAACTGTTCTCTAACTTCATTAATCGAACCGTAAAGAACTTGCTCACCATCAAGAATCATGGCTAACTTATCACATATTTGTGACACATTTTCCATATTATGACTAGAAAAGATAATGCTCGATCCACCTTCTTTTAATTCTAAGATGCCTTGTTTTAAAAGGTCAGCATTGACTGGATCTAGGCCAGAGAATGGCTCATCTAAAATAACTAATTTAGGTCGATGGATTAATGTAGCAATCAATTGTATTTTTTGCTGGTTTCCTTTAGAAAGCGTATTAATCTTATCTTTTCGTTTACCTTTTACGGCAAATTTATCCATCCATTCATCTATTTGAGTGATAATATCAAGGTATTTCATTCCTCTAAGGCTAGCGAAATAGACAATTTGTTCTTCAATAGTCATCTTTTCATAAAGACCACGTTCTTCTGGTAAGTAACCAACTAAATCATATAATTGATTATTAATCGGCTTTTGATTCCAAGTAACTAGTCCCCCAGGTTCAGGATTTAAGAAATCTAAAATCATTCGAAAAACAGTTGTTTTCCCTGATCCATTTGGACCAATAAATCCCATAATCGTTCCCGATTCAATGTCAAAAGAAACATTCTTTACAGCTTGAAAACTACCAAATTTCTTGGATAGGTTTTTTACTTCTAACATTATATCCTCCTCTTAACTTTTTATGATTATTCCACATTGTCTAGCAGCGGATCAGTATCTTCACTGGTTGGAATCACTTCTTCTTGAGCCGCTTTGTCGCCAAATATTTCCGTCAAATCGACTAAATGAATGTTTGATCGATCATCTAATTTAAGCGTGATTGTTTGTCCTTCTTCTACAAATGGTAGGTAATCATTCAATTTTGCAGGCACTTGATAAACATTACCATCTAACATGAAATAATAGAAAGTTTCCCCCTCTTTTATAACAGCTTGGATTTTTTCAACTTTTCCGGTTACTTTTTCTAATGTGTCCTCATTGATTGCCTCTAAAACCACAGGATTATCTTCCCCATACTTTTGGATAAGCTGAGTCATATTGCTAGCAATGTAGACTTTCTGATAATCTTGAACATCTACTAAGCTATAATTTTTAATAAGACCGGAAGAGTCTTTTAAAGTTAAAATATACATAGGATTGCCTTGTAAGTTAATCAAGAGAGGGAATGTTGCAATATATCCTTTTTCTTGAACAGACCCTTCAGCTGAAGCCATAGCAGAGAACTCTTCGGCAGCAGATAAATTGTACATAGTAGCTTCTTTGGTTCTTAGATTAACTAATACAAAGCCAATGTTTGATTCATCTGATACAACAGAAGTGATACCAGTATAGAGGTAAATATCATCATTCATTGGTAGATAATTATAACCTTTGGAGGTTTCTGTTACGCCTTCTTTGGCAAAAACTGAGTTCCAAAAACCATTTTTAAATTTACCGTTTTGGTCTAACTGGTGCATGATTAAGTCAGCAGAATAAACGCGGTCTACCCAAGATGGGATCTCATCCATGGAGTATTTTTGGTGTTCTCCTGTCATCGCATTAACAATAATTAATCCATTAGGTTCTGGCTCATTAAGAAAGAAATTTCGTCCATAGCTAGTAGCTATATAATAAGGATTGCCCTCATCATCGATTTCAAAGTCAGGGCTTTCAAAAATACTGAATGGATAATTGAATCTTAAATGTCTAGAAATATTCCGACCGAAATGATCTGAATAAGAATATCTAATCGGTTTTTCAGGTGTTTTTACTTCCACTTTTCCAGTAACATTATCAACTTGAAGATAATGTGGGATTCCTTCTGAAAAGTTGTTTAACCACTTAAACAGTCCTGCATACTTCAAGGGAGTTACCCGGTAGGGTTCTGCTTCAATATTGATTTGGGTATATTCATCCGATACTTCAAATTGAGAAACAAGCTCAGTTAAAGCTCCTAAATAGCGATCTCCAAGGCGCACTGCTGTATCTCGATCCACTAATGGCACATTATCAATATTAACTTCAGGAAAAGTGGTCTCGAAATCTTTATTGACTGGTGAGATCATTTGACCATAATCTTTTGCCATAAAGAAAGGAGAAAAAACAAACTTCCCAATTAATCCTACTAATAAGACAATAACAACCGGCCAATAGAACAAGCGGTATTTCTTTGGCAATTTGCCGAATTTAATCTCAGTAACTTGATTAGGATTATTCTTGATCTGCTTGAACCACTGATTGGAATCTTTAATCAATTCGATGGCAAAAACACCGGCCACAATTAATAGAAGAAAAAACCAGCTTTGATAAGAAGCGTAATGGATAGGTGGTAGTGTGAGATAATAATAAACAAAGATAGCCAATGCTAATAATACATACAAATAGTTTGGATTAAATGAACGCTTGTTGGCTTTTTTATTAATCGTTTTTTCAGGTGTCACATCTTTAATAATCAATTTAAAACCCACTTTCTTTTTTCTGACTGAAATATGTAGAAATTTCTTTTATAAAAGGCTCAAAATGAATAGGACCCACATTACTTTCATTTTGACTAATAGAAAAAGGAATCATTTTCTCAATAATATCTGCTGTCAATCTAACAGAGTCTTTCAAGCTGTCACCAGCGATTCGACTGGCAGTAATGATTGAAGCAACAGTGTCTCCAGTTCCAAATATGTAACCATCAAAATACTCGTGAACTACAAGTCCTTTTTCACCCGATTGGCTGGCATAGTAGAAACCTAAGCGATTATTATCACTTCGATCATCTTTAGCTCCTGTAATAATGACATTTTTACAACCTAAAGTTAATAATTCATCGGCGATATCAGCAATCTCATTTAATCTGAAGTCCTCTTTGTAGTCTCGTCCTAAAATCAAACAAGCTTCTGTTAGATTGGGCATGACTAATTCTGCATACGGTATTAATTCACGCAAATGATGAGCGACGTCTTGATCAAAACCAGCATAGAACTGACCATGGTCCCCCATAATCGGATCCATATATAATGCAATGTTTGGATTGATTTCTTTTTCTTTTAAAAGATAGGTTTTCAAATCATCTATCTGCTGAGTATCAGCAAAATAACCCGTTAAAATTGCATCAAAATGATAGTCAACTTGCTGCCAATGGTGCAGCATTTCTTGATAAGCATTTCCCATGGAATAACGAACTAAATCCCCTTTTTCTCCAGCATGCGAAGAAAGGATTAAAGTTGGCAAAATAGTAGCTTCTAATTGGGCAGCAGCTAAAACTGGCAAATTAATTGAACCCGCTACTCTTCCGGCACCAGGAATATCATTAACAACTAAAATAGTATTTGAATAATTATTGCGATTAAGTGAAAACATAAGAACCCCCTACATTTATATAATCATAGTACCTCTTTTAAGCAAATAAATAAAGATAATTCATACTAAAAAAATAGCAGAGACATTGTCTCTGCTAGGGTGAGTAGTTTATCTTGTTTATAAAACTGTTTCAATATCAAAAAACTCTCTGTCTTGCGATTCAGCCACGGCAATGGATGTTAGATGTCCAAGATAAGTATTGATACCTAATAAAATCGCATCATTTTGCTTGGCAGCTTCTTTAATGCCTGCCCTAGCAATTTCTTTAGCATATTGTAAAGTAGCATTGGTCAAAGCAATGGTGGAAGTTCTTGGGACAGCTCCTGGAATATTAGCCACTGCATAATGAATAATATCATGTTTAAGGAAAATCGGTTCCTTATGAGTAGTTGGTTTAGTTGTCTCAAAGTTTCCACCTTGGTCAACTGCAATATCAATTAAAACGGAACCTGGTCTCATTTCTTGAATAGTTTCTTCTTTAACAAGAACTGGTGCACGGCGTCCAGCTATTAAAACTGATCCGACAACTACGTCTGAATCGATCACAGCTTTATGAATGTTTGTTTCATTCGACATCAATGTCTGTACACCATTACCAAGAATATTTTCAATCTCAGCCAAACGTTGTGGATTAATATCAAGAATTGTCACATTAGCACCTAAACCGTAAGCCAATTTAGCGGTATTAAAACCGACAACCCCTCCACCAATCACTGTCACATTGGCACGACGAACACCTGGTACACCACCAAATAAAATACCTGGACCACCGTGGTTCTTTTCTAATAAACGCGCTCCGATTTGAACAGCCATTCGACCGGCTACTTCAGACATGGGTGTTAATAAAGGAAGTGTCCCCTTATCGGCAACCGTTTCATAGGCTACTCCAATCACACCCTTATCGAGCAAGGCTTGTGTTAATTCTAGTTCAGGAGCAAGATGTAAATAGGTAAATAGAATGAGTCCTTCATAAAAATAGTCATATTCCTCTTTAACTGGCTCTTTCACTTTAATAACCATTTCTGCTTTCCAAACTTCTGCAGCTGTTTCAACGATACTTGCTCCAGCATCAATATATTCATGATCAGTAAACCCTGAACCCAATCCAGCCTCTTTTTCAACAATTATCTCATTTCCAGCTGAAACAAGTTCTTTAATATTATTAGGGGTGAGTCCTACACGATCTTCATTTGCTTTCAATTCTCTAGGTACTCCAATTTTCATTAATAAATCCCTCCTTTGTTTTTTTATTATACCACATGCTCTTTTCATCACAAATAAATTATATGATTATATCTTAAAATTTAAAGGGCCCAGCTTCTGAAGTTGGGCCCTTTTCTTAGTTATTCTAAATATGCTTTTTAAGCACCTCAGTCAAACGATCTTTATCATGAAAACCGACAAGTTTTTCTACAACCTGTCCATCTTTTTTTATAACCATGGTTGGAATGGACATAATACCGAATTCACCGGCTATTTTAGTTTCTTCATCGACATTCATCTTGAAGAAATTTACTTGTCCTTCCATCTCTTCTGATAATTCATCAATAATTGGAGATTGCATGCGACACGGTCCACACCATGGTGCCCAAAAATCTACAATGCTTACTCCTTGTGCTGTTTTCGTTTGAAATTCTGAATCTGTAATTGCCTTAACCATCTTAAAGCCCCTTTCACTAATCACGTTGATAGATGTATCTTAGCACATCAAAAAGGTCTTTGACTATTTATATGCTTACTAACTAATCGAAGTAAACCCTTGTTGAACCATCTCCTCCAGCGTTTGGTGGGGAGTATTCGAAGTGATCGACATGAGGATGATTGCTTAATTGATCTTTGACACCCTGTCTCAATGCTCCTGTACCCTTACCATGGATAATGGTGACCAGTGAATGGTTGGATAGAAGAGCTTGGTCTAAATACTGTTTCAACTTACTCATCGCTTCTTCGTACCTCAAACCACGTATATCTAAAGTCGTTTTTACCTTAGATCCAGCTTGCCTTTGTACATTAACCTTCTGCTTAGGCTCAACCTTACCAATCGGTTTTAGCTCGTCAGCCGCAATCTTCATCTTAATAATGCCCATTTGAACAACATACTCATTTTTTTCAACTTGTTCAAGCACAGTTCCTCTTTGTCCATAGGATAAGACCTCGACATCATCGCCCACCTGAATCTTTTTAGACTTTTTAACCCGTTTTAAGACTTTATTCTTTTTCAAGTTTTCTGGTTGTTTTAATTGATCAAAAGCCTTTTTCTTGTCGATTAAAACATGTTCTTTAATGGTTTGATTTTGTCCTTGGACTAACTGTAAGTCTCGAATTTCTTGCAGCAATTCTTCGGCCTCTTTTTGAGCTTGTTCCACTTTCTCATTAGTCTGACGCTTAGCTTTTTCAACTAAGTCATGCTTTTGCTCAAGATAGCGGTCATATTCAGTTCGTAAATCTTGCCATAAGAGTTCTGCTTTTTCTAAGAAAGCTTGAGCTTCTTTATTTTTTAGCTCACTTTCTCTTCTTTCACGCTCTAATTTAGCAACCATTTCGTTCAAAGATTGACTATCTTGTGAAATTCCTTCTTGAGCCCCCTCTAATATATCTTGTCTCAAGCCTAATCTTCTTGAGATTTCAATAGCATTGGACCGACCAGGTACACCTATCATTAAGCGATAAGTTGGCGATAAGGTCTGAACATCAAATTCCATAGAGGCATTAATTGTTTTTGCTCGTTCATGGGCATAAACTTTTAATTCCGGATAATGAGTTGTTGCTAAAACAGTAGCCCCTACTTTCCTTAAATAATCTAAAATAGAAATAGCTAAGGCTGCACCTTCTTGCGGATCAGTTCCAGAACCGAGTTCATCAAATAAAACGAGGGATTGATAGTCTGCTTCTTCGACTATATTCACAATATTCGTCATATGACTGGAGAAGGTAGAAAGAGACTGCTCAATGGACTGCTCATCTCCAATATCAGCATAAATCGATTGGAAAACGCCTAATTGAGAACCAGAATCGCAAGGAACATGAAGTCCTGATTGTCCCATTAATTGAATGAGACCAATCGTTTTTAAAATAATCGTCTTACCACCGGTGTTAGGACCTGTGATTAAGAGAATATGATAGTTTTCACCAATTAATATATCATTTGCTACAATATCGTCCGAATCAATTAAAGGATGTCTGGCTTGCCATAGAGCTACTTGGTTATCAATTGAAAAAACAGGCTTTGTCGCCTTAATCGCTTTAGCATACTCAGCTTTAGATTGAATAAAATCTAATTGGGCAATCATGGATTGATTATGTTTAATTTCTTCAACATAAGGCGCAATCATTAAAGATATTTCAAGAAGAATTCTTTCAATTTCGGTACGCTCATCTATCTCCAATTGGGCTAAGCGATTATTTAACTCCACAACAACCTTCGGTTCCATAAAGACTGTCTGACCAGTTGCTGACTGATCATGAATGGTACCACCAAATTGACCTTTATACTCCGCCTTAACGGGTAGAACATAACGATCGTTCCTGATAGTTATTAAGCGATCGCTCAACTGATTCCCTTTAGTTTTTAGTAATTGATTCAGTTGGTTGCGGATTTGATTTTCTGTTTGACTTTGATTTTTTCTAATAGCTGCCAATTGAGTGGATGCGGAATTTAAAACCGCCCCCTCATCACTTACAGTTGATTGTATTTCTTTGATAACTTGTGGAAGACTCACGCATTGATCCACCCAATACTTCAATGAAGGATAGATTTTTTCTTCAGCTTCTAAATCAGCAAAAAATTGTGTTACTTGATTGGTAGTAGTCAATAGGCGGCCAATTTGTCCTAACTCCTTAGGGTTTAAAGCAGCTGAAATCTCCAGCCGTCTAAAGGCCATACTTAACGCTACTAAGCGAGGAATAGGTATGTTCTTACCTTGTTGAAGAATTGCTAAATTTTCTTCCACTTCCTCTTGCCATTTTTGAATTGTTTCCAAATCGGTGGATGGCTGCATTTTGAGAATCTTAGATTTAGCCATCTCGGTATTTGCAAAGTGGGAGACTTGCTGAATAATTTTATGATACTCTAATTTCTCCAAAGTTTTACTATTAGTCATCAAAGATTCCCCCTTTCCTATTAATAATCATTAGGATCCCAAGCCAAACTTCCCTACAAAGTCGGTCAAAATAGGCGTGGAATCCACCATTCTAAAAATCAATGGGTTGTTAACAAATTGCTGTTGGATAAATTCTATAGGAATTAACGATAATAAGTATAAAACCATAAATACGATAAAATAGACAACAGCGAAATTGAGTACACCACCAATTAACCGATTACTAATATTTAAAACACTATAATAAGTTACTTTGGTAAATAAAATGGATAATACATTCGTTAACAACCAGCCGATTAACCAGATAATTAGAAAAGTAATCAATTTATAGAAAGTTTGATCGAGTAGAAAAGTTTGAGCTTCCGTATATAGAGCGAGTTGACTATCTGGTTGGACAGCTGGAAATGGTATAATCATCTCCACCCACTTGCTCAAAACATCAAAATATTGTGTAGCAATGATATAGGTAATAATATAACCTAACAATCTTACAATCTGCATAATCATTCCTGACCGATAGCCAGAGTAAAAGGCGAAGGCCAAAATTAAAATTACAATAACACTTAACATAAAGTACCCCCTCTAATGATTTTCTCATTAGTCCTGTTCAAAAAATTCATAATCATTCTATTTCTTTAAAAATTAGCCTAAGCCTAGTCTTTTCTCTAGCGCTGCAATTTTTTCTTCTTTTGTAATCTGGTCTGAAATAGCATTAATTGCCATCAAAATAGCGCGATCTTCTTGAGTCAAATTGGGATCAAGTTCTTTTAATTGTTGTAATTGTTGAGTCAGTAATTGAACAACTGCATCCATGTGCTCTCTCGAACGATGACCCACAATGGTATAGACTCTGCCTTCAATCAATGCCTTATAACGGTTCTTCTCTTCCATGTAATCTCCTCTTTAAGCTTGATTCTCCCACTATTTTACCAAAAGTCCCTCTATAATGCACCTTTCCTATACGAATATTAAAGAAGATGGTAAACTGATAATTATGATAGCCAATTCATAAAAGGTGGGATATAAATGAACAGCGTCACTCTCGAAGTAAACCCAGCAACTCTTAAAGTTATGGAAGAAAATTACCAAAGACACTTAATTGACCCCGTTCCCTATAGCCTCTTTAGAGCTAAATTAGCTTATGTAACCATTACAGCTTATAAATCTGGCAAAGTCCTCTTTCAAGGAAAAGCAGCTGAAGAAGAAGCGCGAATATGGGCTAAAGACTTGCCTCAATCAATCCACACGAATTTTCTCGAAAACAACACTCATTTACCTGACCGGATTCAATTTAAGAATTTAATTGGGTCGGATGAAGTGGGAAACGGATCTTACTTTGGACCCTTGACTGTATGTGCAGTCTATCTTCCTTTTGAAAAACAAGAATTAATTAAAGAACTTGGCGTAAAAGATTCTAAAAATTTATCTGATCATGAAATCGAAAGCATTGCGGCTAATCTCATACACTCAGTTGATTATCATTTAACAATTGCTAATCCACAAAATTACAATCAAATGATTAAAAAATATAATGCTAACGGACTTAAGGCGAGATTACATAACTTTACTATTAAAGAACTATATAAAAAACTATCTCCTGAACAGAAAAAGCAACTTGATGGAGTAATAATTGATCAATTTACGTCAGAAAAGAATTATTACCAACACTTAAAAAACGAAAAGGAAGTTTATCGCGCCCATGTCTATTTTGCTAAAAGGGCCGAATCTATTCATCTGGCCGTTGCTTGTGCTTCCATTATTGCAAGAGATGCCTTTGTTAAAAAACTTCATTCGCTCGGTGAAACTTTTGGCGGCAAACTACCTTCAGGGGCAGGCAGAAATGTTGATCTTTATGCATCAAAATTAATCGACCGCTATGGGATTGAAAGTCTCAATCAAACAGCTAAACTCCATTTTGCTAACACACAAAAAGCTAAAAAGTTAAGCAAAAAATATCGTCATTAAGAAAAAGCTGCCGATTTTTATCGACAGCTTTTTTATAGTCAATGCGAGGGGCATTTATCTAGTCAATTGTAGTTTCAGGAATATTTTCCAGTTGATTGATTAATTTTACATAGCGAATAAATTTAGCTATACATTTTTCTAAATGGTCAACTGTTTTAGGGTCGGTAATGTTCCCTTCAGCATCAAATTTATTTTTAGCACCACCTAGTAAAAATTCATTTCCAGGGAAGACATAAGCATCCACTCTAGGAGACTCCAAAATTTGATCCATATGTAATTGAGCACGCGAGGTCCCTTGTTCCAAATAGGATGCTCCAATAACATACACAGGCTTATGAATAAAAGGTGTAACTTTATAAGATAGCCATTCAATTGTAGATTTTAAAGCAGGTGGAACAGTATGGATATGTTCTGGGGTGGCTATTAATATACCATCCGCTTGAAGTATTTTTTTATTTAATAACTGAATCGCCGGATGATCTGTTTGATCATTACTAGCATCAAACATCGGAATTTGGTTAATTTCAAGAATTTCTAATTCAAAATATTCAGCAAAGTGCCGCTTTATATACTGTAATAATAAACGATTAGACGAAAATTCTGCATTAGAGCCTACGATTCCTACTAATTTCATATTATCCCCCCTTACTCTTTAGCTTCGAACTGTTGATGATAGAACTTGCGAGCTTCATCCACATTTGCTTGATGCCTTTCTTGTAATAGTTCTGTGACACCAATAAATTGAAGAAAATCATTAAAATAAGCTTCTAACTGATTGACCTTATCTGGGAAAACTAAATTCCCTTCTTTATCAAAAGCCTCTAAAGAGTTCCCCATTAAAAATTCACAACCAGGCATAAGCATTGCACGAATAACTGGTGCATTCATAATTGAACGCAGGTGTTGTTGGGCTCTAGAAGTCCCTAAAACACCATAGGAAGTTCCCACAATCATTAAAGGTTTATCCACAAAAGGAAATATATTATAAGATAACCAAGATAAAGCGTTCGTCAAAGCGGCTGGAATAGAATGATCGTACTCTGCAGTAGCAATAACCACTCCATCGGCTGCCTCAATTTTTTCAGCCATTTCAATGATTACCTCAGGTAATTTTCCATCCGCTGGTTTATTAAAGATTGGCAGGCCTCGAACTTCAAGTAATTCGATATTCGCTCTATCTTGAAAATGTTTTTGAATAAATTGTAATAACTTACGATTGGTAGATTCCGTAGAATTATTTCCAACGATGCCAACAATTTTCTTCATATTATTATACCTCCATAGAATAGTATTCCTAATTAGAATAAAGATAATAGCGTCAAGAAAATAGGGGGTAAAAAGATTGCCGGTGTATAATTTAAAATCTTTAATTCAGTAATATTTAAAATATTCATGCCTAAGCCAATCAATAATAGTGACCCTACTGCAATAATCTCATTTACCACTGCTACTGATAAAATAGGAGCTAAAAAGCCTGCTAAGATTACTAATAAGCCTTGGATGATTATTACTGGAATTGCCGATAGTAAAACACCTGCTCCCAAAGATGAACTCAATAGAATGGCGGTAATGCCATCTAAGATAGACTTGGTATAGAGCGTGGTATTATCACCGGTTAATCCACTTTCTAAAGATCCTAAAATAGACATTGAACCAATACAAAAGATCATTGCTGCTGAAATAAAACCTTGCCCTAACTGACTATCAGATCCTGGTTTTGATATTTTTTTTTCAATTAATGAAATCCCATAAGTTACCTTTTGATCAATATCAATTGATTCCCCAATCATTGCTCCTACAACAACTGACAAAATCATAACAATCGTATTTTCTCCAGCTAAGGTGCCATCAATTCCAATTGCGAGCACGCATAAAGCAATACCATGCATCAATCGCTCATGGATTTTTACAGGGATTCCTGCCTTTAAACCCATACCGATTAAACTACATATAACGATTACGATACCATTAATAATTACACCCATCTTAACAAATCCTTCACATAAAATTAAGAGCATCCAAAGGATACTCTTGCTTGACTGGCGTACTATCTCACCTTGACACTTAATTATTATAAAGATAAATTCATGATTTTTCCATAGAAAACCAAGAACTAATTTTATTTTAATAATTGATTGGAATTTAGTAATTTATCAACTTGATCTTCTGCAGCAAAACCATCCTGCCCATCTTCAACCAAACACATATCAATTAAAGTTTCTTTAGAAAGCGATTGGTTCTTTAAATCATCACCATATAAATTAGAGTGTTTGCGGTAAATACGATATAGTTCTGTTACGATCACTTTAAGTACTGCAAAAGCAGGAACACCTAGAATCACACCCGTTACACCAAATATGCGCCCCGCTCCTAACAGAACAATTAAAATTGTAACTGGATGGATTTTTAAATTCGAGCTAAGAATTTGCGGTTGAATAAGTCTTCCTTCAACTAAAGCCTCAATCCCTATAACCAATAAGACCTTTATTAACATAAAAGGAGAGGCAATTAAACCAATAATTATGGCAGGAATAGCGGCAATGACTGACCCAATATAGGGAATGACATTAAGAAAAGTAGCAAGTACTCCTAAAGTAATCGCATAGTCTAGGCCTATAATGGAAAAACCAGCAGCGAAAATCATGCCCACAATAATTGCAACAATAATTTGGCCACGAATATATTGACCAATCTGATAGTGAGATTGATAAATCATAGTCTTAGTCGTTTCTCTATAGCGATCAGGAATATAATAAAGTATTTTAGGGAATAGCTTATAACCTTCTAATAAAAGATAATAAAGTAAGACAGGAATAGTAACTAAGCCGGTTACAACCGTTGAAACCGTACCTATCACGCTACCTAATCCACCAAAAGTCGATGTAATTAGCGGTTGAATTTGCTGGATAAGTCCGTTTAAATCAACACTCCCCTCTTGATTAGCCAGATTAGGAAAGACTTCATTAAAATCAGGTAGTAAAGGAAGCTTGTTAAAAACATCTTGAATTCCTGCTACATATTTAGGTAAATCATTAATAAATGAGCGCGTCTGACTTTGTACTATCGGCACGAGTGTAGCTACACCCCAAGTTACTAATAATGAGAGGCCAATAAAAATTAACCATATTGATAAATGACGGTTTACACCGCGTCTAGAGAGTTTAACCACTAAGGGCGAGAACAGATAGTACATAATGCCCGTTCCAATGAAAGGAAAGGCAAAGAAGTTCAAGAAATCAAAGAGTGGTTGAAATAAATAAGAAATTTGTGTAAAAGCATAGATTGCCAAGACAATTAAAATAAATTTTAATAGCCGAATAACATTGCGATCATTCAAGAATTCTGACTTAAATAAAAACTGATTTAATTTTCGCATCAATACCCTCCTATCCTATATGAATTCATCTCAATCATACCACAAATAGAATTAAAATGATTGGCTTAACTACGATATAAATCTACCCTTATGCTATAATACTTTTGAAGAAGAAAGGAGTCCATCTTATGAAAGAAAAATATTTTTTAGGTGGTTATACCCGTCGAGTTAATGAAGGATTAACATCGATCACTTTTGATTCTCAAAAAGAAACTTTCACAGAAAGAGAGTTAATCGATACAATTCAAAACCCCACCTATCTTGCCCTCTCAAAAGATAATCGCTATTTATTTACAATTGAAAAAGAAGAACCTTTTTCAGGAGTGGCAGTATACAAAAAAAAGCATAATGATACCTGGATTAAAAAAAATTATTTTTATCACACCAAAGCAGCAGGATGTCATCTTTTCTATTTAGATTCTAAAAAAGTCCTCTACCTATCAAACTATCATGAAGGCACTATAGAAATCTATCACTTAAATGATGATGAAATAAAACATATACAGACTGTTACCCACGATGGTTCATCTGTCCATCCTAATCAAACTCAGTCTCGTATCCACTTTACCTCTACTTTCAATCAAGATAAGTTTCTTTATGTTTGTGATTTGGGTAGTGATAAAATTTATGTATATTCCTTAGCTGAGAATGGCTCAATCTCCCATCTTGAGCAATCTTTAAATATTCCAGCTGGAACCGGTCCACGGCATTTAGCAATCCATCCTAATCAGAAATTTATCTACATTATTGGTGAGCTGAATAATACCACGATTTTATGTCATCTAAAACAAAATGGCCATTTAGAGATTATTGAAAGTTATCATAATATTCCAACCGATAGTCACCCAGAAGCCACCGGAGCTGCAATTAGAATTTCAAAAGATGGTAACTTTTTATATGTTTCGACACGCTATCAAGATCAAATTACCCTCTTTGGAGTGGATAAAACTAGCGGTAAGTTAAGCCTTCTACAGAGTATTTCATCATATGGAAAAGTTCCAAGAGATTTCTGCTTATCGCATGATGAAAAATATTTGATTGTGGCTCATCAAGATTCTGATTACCTCACTTTATTTAAGAGAAATTCTGCAAGTGGAATAATTTCTTTAACCGATACAAAAGCTTATGCTCCTGAATGCGTTTGTATATTAGCATTAAATAATAAGTAAATTTCATTAAAAAATATATTCAAAAAGTTAGTGATTAGTTAAAAATCAAAATGATTAGCAGATTCAATAGAATTTGCTAATCATTTTTTTGATAACCTTTTACCTTAATGTCACATACCCAATTTCTTGTCCTTTAGTAACTGAACCGCTAGCAGTAATCTTAAACTCATCGATGACCTCTGAACCATTAACAAAGATAACTAACATCACATTATCCTTACCTGCTGCTTCAATTTCTTGATAATCAACTTCTGAAACAGCAGTGGTTGGTGTTAAGTTTTCCCCTTCATTAACCAAAGTATTAAAAGGCTTACCTTCTAATTCCACCGTATCTAATCCCATATGAAGTAGTAATTCTAAATTTTCTATTTGTATTCCCATCGCATGTTTAGTCGGAAAAACATTCATTAATTTACCCTGAACTGGTGAGTAGATGGTTGATTGACTCGGTTGAATAGCGTAGCCATCTCCCATCATTTTCTGAGAAAAAACTTGATCGTTGACTTCTTCTAAAGGAATTATTTGACCATCACAGACAGCATGTAGGCTGATTTTTTTAGCTTTTTTCTTAAATAACCCAAACATTTTATTCCTCCTCTTGACTTCATTTTATCATATTTCTTCACAGACTCCTATTTTAAGAATTGACCACATAGTGACATTTGTTTAATTGTTAGCTATAATAAGCGAGAAAAAGATCACGAGGTGATATATAGTGCAAAACCTAGAATGGATGGAATTATTAAAAATTATTTTCTTAAGTATTGTTCAAGGAATTACAGAGTGGTTACCCATTTCTTCAACTGGACACTTAATTTTAGTTGAGGAATTTATTCAATTAAATCTCAATCCAAATTTTGTTGAAATGTTTCGAACTGTTGTACAATTTGGTTCAATTTTAGCTGTAGTCGTCCTTTATTTTAATAAACTTAACCCTTTGGATTTTAAAAAGTCTAGCCAAGAAAGAAAAAATATCTGGGTAATTTGGTTTAAAGTTGCTTTTGCTACCCTGCCAGCAGGAGTTCTGGGCCTATTGATCAATGATTACATGGAAGAGTATTTTAATACTCCTTATGTGGTCGCTGCTGCCTTAATCATTTATGGTTTTGCTTTCTTGTGGATTGAAAATAAAAAGCCAGCTCGTCATGCTAAACAAGTTAATACTCTTAAAAAGATTTCTTTCCCTACGGCTTTTAAAACCGGTCTATTTCAGGCCTTGTCTTTAATTCCAGGTACTTCACGGTCGGGGTCAACCATCCTCGGTGGACTTTTATTAGGAATGGAAAGAACAGTTGCGACAGAGTTTTCTTTCTTTATGTCAATACCTGTTATGTTCGGAGCTTCTTTAGTTAAGTTAAAAGACTTTGGCTTTGCTTTTACTAGTGCTGAACTTGTTTACCTCTTGGTAGGTATGTTTGTTGCCTTTCTTGTTTCCTTAATCGTCATCCGTTCACTTCTTAAATTCATCAAAACGAATGACTTTAAACCTTTCGGTTACTACCGTATTATTTTGGGTGCCGTTGTCATTTTGTATTATTTATTTAAGTAATCTAAAAGAAATAAGAGTTGACCCTATAGTGACCCCAAGAAGTTGGACCAGAAAGATGCGTACATGTTATATGTGCTTGTCTTTCTTATTTTATTGTTTTCTAAGCAGCTTGAAGTGATTGGCGATAAGCAAATCGGGCTCATCCAGATCAGGCTTTAAGATACAAAATATATACTTCTAACTTGTTTACGTATAAGGACTTATTTTTATTTCAATTTTATGATTGTTTTTATCTTCTTTTGATTCGCATAAATAATAATTTTTTAAGTTGGTCCATCATACTCAAAGCCAATGGAAGCCCAAAAGCTAGACTTTCGGTCTCACGCTTGGACTTCGGCTTTAAAACTACTCATTAACTAAATTCATAAACGTTTGAATTTAATCAATAAGTTTAAGACCCTCTGGTTTAAGTAGATACAGTTGATGACATACCTCTTTTAAATATAAACGATCATGGGAGACGCTAATAATAGTTCCTGGAAATTCGCTTAAAACTTTCCGTATTTTTGGTTGTGAATTCGGAGAAAAATTTCGCGTCGGCTCATCTAAGAAAAGAAGATTCGCTCTCATCAAATCCATTTTTAAAAATAATAATTTTGCTTTTTGTCCTCCTGATAATTCATTGATAGGGTGAGACATTTCCTCAGGAAGAAAATTCATACTGGCCAAAAAAGTCATTATTTGTGTTAATTCTTCGCTGCTTCCTTCCTTAGCAAGTAATTGAATCGGTGTCAAATTCGTATCAACGAATTCACTATGATTTTGAGGCATATAGGCAGGTATAATTCCTTCTCTATCACCATCTTGATTGAATAAAAGCCACATATGCTTTAAAAGCGTTGATTTGCCCACCCCATTGGCTCCCACAATTCCTATTTTATCCTGTCCTTGAACCGTTAGATTAATGTTTGGTGCTAGTAAACGACCTTCAACCTTTAAATTAAGATTGCTTACCTCCATAATCTTGCGCGAATCAGCAATTGGAATGGAGTGGTTAAAAAATATCTTAATTGGGTCTTCAATTATCACTTGCTGACTTCCTTGTTGATGTTCGCGTTCAAGTCTTTTGCCCAATGACTTAACGGTCTTCATCTTTTTCGCTAGTAGTCGTCCGCTTGCTGAATCCTTAGTATGATTCAAACGATGATGCAAAGCTGACTCAAGCCTTTGTTGACGAGCAAACTTTTTAGCATATATTCTTTCATTTTGCTCAAAGTCTTTTTGCTGACTCGCGATCCTCTTATCACGATATAGAAGATAGTCCTTATAAGCTAATTTCGAAACTGTATGACATGGGTCTTTTCTATGCAACAATCGCTCTAAATGAATAATCGAAGTGGCTGTTGATTGTAGTAGCGATTCATCATGTGAAACAAATAATATTGCTTGTTTACTTTCGCTAATAAATTTTTCTAAATACCTTATTGAATCAATATCTAAATCATTAGATGGTTCATCTAGTAGAACTAAATCCGCTTGCTGAGCTGCTATCCTTAACAGTGATAATTTTATTTTTTCACCACCTGAGAGGGATCTCACTATTTGTTCAGAATGTAGTCGCTCCCAATCAAAACCTATTTTCATTCCAAATTTGATTATTTTATTATAATCCATTAAAAAGGGATCTACCTTTGCGAAAAAGAACTTTTCAATACTTAAACTAAGATCTTCCTCCTTCATTTGTTGAGGGAGGTATGCCATTTGACTGAAAGAATTAATTTTTTCGCCTTTAATAATTAGATAGTTACTAAGTGATTCATCATTCATTAACCACTTTAAGATAGTCGATTTCCCATTACCTTCTTCGCCAATAATCGCTACTTTTTCGCCGGGATGAATAATAAAAGACAAGTCATCAATAATTTTAACGAAATCCTTACGATGGTATAAGCTTAGACTATTTACCTGTAACATAAAAAAACTCCTTTCTACTCTTGTGCCAAAAATCCATTATTAGCAGCTTAGAATAGAATAGAAGTATCCCCTATGTAACATTTGATACTTTCTAAAAAAGTTCACACTAAATAGAAGTCACTTCTACTCATGCTGCTTTCTTAGAAATTGTTCAAATGTAACACTCCTCTTAATAAGTTACTTTAATTAAAGCATATCTTTTTTTAAAATTCAAATTTCACACTCTAAATACTTATACAAAAAGCTTTCCTTAAAAAAATTTAAGAAAAGCTTTGTATATTATCCCATTGCATTCTCTTTGGTAATTTCAGTCACTCCACCCATATAAGGTACCAATACTTCTGGAATTTTAACACTGCCGTCCGCTTGCTGGTAGTTTTCTAGGATGGCTACAACTGTTCGACCAACAGCTAAGCCAGATCCATTCAAGGTGTGAACATAATTCAACTTGCCTTCAGCGTTGCGGTAACGAATCATGGCGCGTCGCGCTTGGAAAGCTTCTGTGTTAGAGCAAGAAGATATTTCTCGATAGGTATCTTGAGCTGGAACCCAAACTTCAATATCATATGTTTTAGCGGCTGAAAAGCCCATATCTCCAGTACAAAGGGTGATTACCCGATAAGGTAGTTTTAAAGCTTGTAAGATACCTTCAGCATCTTTGACCATAAATTCTAATTCTTCATAAGAACTTTCTGGATGGGCAAATTTAACCATTTCAACCTTATGAAATTGGTGCATACGAATCAGACCTCTAGTATCACGACCGGCTGATCCGGCTTCTGATCTAAATGATGGAGACATGGCGGTAAATTTGACCGGTAACTCTTCCATTGCAATTACTTCATCTCGATAGTAGTTGGTTAGAGGAACTTCCGCTGTTGGGATTAAGACAAATTGACGATCATCACTCAACTCAAAAGTATCTTCTTTAAATTTAGGATATTGTCCTGTTCCAAACATTGACTTTTCATTAACTATATAAGGCGGTATAACTTCGGTATAACCATTTCTAGCCGTATGAGTATCTAACATAAAGTTATAAATAGCGCGCTCCAACCTTGCGCCTAACCCCTTATAGAATACAAAGCGTGAACCTGATACTTTGCCTGCTCGTTCAAAATCAAGAATGCCTAAATTCTCTGCAATATCCCAATGATTTAAAGGTTCGAAATCAAAGTCTGTAATCTGACCCCAACGGCGATTTTCAACATTATCTTCTTCATCTTCACCTATTGGTACTGATTCATGAGGTAAATTAGGTAATCCATGTTCAATTTGAGCCAAAGCAATGTCTAGCTGATTTAAAGTCTCATCTAATTCAGCTATTTCTTGCCCTATAACTTGCATGGCTTGAATCTGTTCATCCACATTTCCTTTATTGCGCTTAATAGTGGCAATTTCTTGCGAAACTTTATTACGGACCCCTTTTTTCTCTTCTACTTGAGTTAATAGAGCTCTTCTTTTTTTATCCAACTCTTTAAATTCATTTAAAATTTCTGTTTTTACTCCGCGATGACTTAATTGCTCAACTACTTCATCCATATGGTTTCTCAAATAGCGCCTATCTAACATCTTAATTCCTCCTTTATGTAATAAAAAAGAGACCTCCGTCTATTTGGGACGAAAAGGTCTCTTGTTCCGCGGTACCACCCGTTTTTAAGAATTGATTTAAATTCTTACACTTGTATCATAACGGCGATGACCGGCTTTATTTATGCTTAGCTTTCATAAAGCAGAATGAATACGTGGATTCACTGAATAAGTGATTAGCTCTCATCAACCGCTAACTTTCTGCTTGACCCTTATTTCAGATACTATTCGTACTAACTATTAAATTTATTATATTAAATAGATTTTATTTGTCAAGCTATTACCATTTAAGTCTTTGAGCCTTTTCAGTATCACGATAATGATGTATGGCTTCCAATCCTTCATAGTTCTGTTGTCTTAGAGCTTCATAAATAATAATATTAGCCGTATTAGATAAATTTAAAGAACGAATATGCTGATCATTCATCGGGATTCTTAAAGATTGATCTTTATGAGCTTGCATAAAATCTTCAGGTAGCCCAGTCGTTTCCTTACCAAAGATAAAAAACTGCTCATCAATCGTTGAATCAGCTAAATTAGCTTCGCTATAAACTCTTGGTGCAAATTTAGAAATCAAGTACAATTTACGATTACCTAAAAACTTCATAAAGGCTGGTAAACTGTCATGGTAAGTAATGTCGACATGCTCCCAATAATCTAGCCCTGCTCGTTTAAGCATTTTATCCTCAGTAGAAAAACCAAGCGGTTCAATCAAATGTAAACTAGTATTAGTTCCTGCGCAAGTTCTCGAAATATTGCCAGTATTAGCTGGCATTAGGGGCTCATAAAGTACGATATGGTTTTTCATCGTTTAACTCCTTTTAGACTTTAACTCTTTTTTATTTTTGAGACGTTCAATAGCTTTTTTCATTTCTTTGATGGTTTCTGGTTCAGATTCCTTCTGCAGTTGGTCATAAATCATACTAATCATCGCTTGATTTTTATCTCTTTGGATTACACTAACAGCATAGGCAGCAGTTGCTCGAATCACTGGTCGTGGATCTTTTTCAATTAATTCAAGCAGATGCGGCAAGGCTGTTCGGTCCCGATAATTAGCCAAAGCGATAATTGCATTTCTTTGCAAGGGCTTCTTGCCTCGCCAAGACCCCGCTAAATGTCCAAATTGTCGTTTAAAGGCTCTATTGCTAAGTGATAACATATTCTTTAATATTGGTTTTACTTCGTCTTGGATAGGCTCCATTTCAGGATGAAGATGAAAATCAATGCCCTTGTTATAAGGACATGAAATCTGACAAATATCACAGCCATAAATGACATGAGTCATTTTTCGGCGATAGTCTTCAGCTAAATGACCTTTGGTTTGAGTCTGATAGGATAAACATTTCTGCGCATTCATCTTACCGTCACCAAAAAGAGCTTGAGTAGGACAGGCTGTCACACAACGATAACAATCGCCACAACCATATGTAACCCTTTGATCTGGCATAAAAGGAATGTTCGTGATAATTTCACCTAAATAAACGTAACTGCCAAATTCTTTAGTGACCAGCAAACCATTACGACCTATAAAGCCCAATCCAGCTCTTTCAGCCACAACCACATCAATCAATTCCCCCGTATCAACCATCGGTTTAAAACGAGCATCAGGAATTTCTGCTTGGATAAGATCAATAACCCTTTGCATACGTTCTGATAAAATATGATGGTAGTCTTCCCCCCAAGAAGCACGAGCAAAACTACCACGACGTTCTTCTTTATTAGAAGCTGGTTCCTTTCTAAAGTTACTAGGATAAGCCAAAGCAATCGAAATAATTGATTGGGCCCCTTCAAAGATTTTTTCAGGATAGATTCTCTCCTCAATGATAGGATGTTCAAAACCAGTGGTATGTCCTTTCGCCTTTTGCTCTCTTAAACTTTCCTCTAAATGGTCAAAAGGTTCCGCTGTCGTAAAACCGATCTTATCCACTCCTAAGTCTTTCAGCGTTTTTTTTAAAATGGATTTGACTTTAATAGCCTCTTCTTTTGAGATCAGTTTGTTCAACTCCTATCTAAAAAAAGCACCATAAACGACAAGCGTTTACAGTGCTTCATAATACAAATTTTTACTCTTCTTCTTCGTCTTTAGCACCAATTACTTCAGGTTCTATCACTTCAGTTTCTTCCTCTTCTTCTGGTTCTTCTGTTGGAGCAGAAACTGAAACGATTGTTTCAGTTGAATCTTCTAAGATTTCAACGCCTGCTGGAACTGCTAAGTCAGCAATTGTCTTAGTGTCACCAATTTCCATTCCAGTAACATCAATTTCAAATGAGTTCGGAATAGTGTCTGGTTTAGTTTCGATTTCCACTGTATTAAGTGTTTGTTCCACAATGCCAATTTTAACTGTTTCTTCGTTAATAATGCTTAATGGAACTTCAACAATAATCTTCTGATCAGCAGAGATAGCTTCTAGGTCAACTGAATAGAAAATATCTTTTAAAGCTGCTTTAGAAAAGTCTTTCAAGATTACTTTTTGCGTTTTACCGTCGTAGTTTAAATCAAAAACCGCGTTAGATCCTTCTTTTTTTAGAAGTGATTCGAATTCGCGACGATCAACTAATAAAGAAGTTGCTTCTAATTTTTGTCCATATAAAACTACTGGGATTTTACCTTCACGACGTGCTTGTTTAGAAGCACCGGTACCTGTCTTTGTTCTTAATTCTGCACTAATTGCCATATATAAGAGCTCCTTTATAACTTATTGCATATAGAATGCTAGATTTGCTGTAAATTTTTACACATAAATTATCATATCAAAAACCAGCTCACAATACCAGTGTTTTATGACTAGTCTTAGTGATTTTTCTATATAATTTTCTTTTTTGCCCTTATTCTTTTAAAAAATAACTACAAACTTAATTTATTTATCTTTGGTAGTGGTTTTTCTACTAGTCGTTTTATCTTTTGTTGTTACTTTTTAGCGCTTTTTTTCCTTTTCATAAATATTTGAGGGATTATCTAAATCAATATTTTGTTTATCTTGATTACCTTCTTGAGCAGCCTTAATAAGAGTATAAGTTGACATCTTATAAGCATCACTTGCAATATTTGCTTTATTGGTACTATCACAAGCAGCTAATACAAGAATGGTAATAAGAAATAAACTTACTCTTAAAAATGGGCTTTTTAATTTTCTAAGTTTTCCTTTCTAATTGCTTGTCTTATAACTAGTTAAATCTTAGTCAACCCTTGTGCGATTGTCTAGTCAATCCCCTTATTCTAGCTAGTCTAATTTAAAATAAAAAACAGCCAATCTGGCTGAACTCTCTAAAAAGTATTTTTTTAAAAAATATGAGATTTTTTGCTAAAAATCTTTAGCTTTATTACAAATACCGCCGGAGGGAATCGAACCCCCATCGAAAGAACCGGAATCTTCCGTGATATCCATTACACTACGGCGGCCTAACGATTACCTATTATACCAAACTCAAATTGCTAAAAGCAAGAAATAAGCCAATAAAAAAGGACTAACAATTAATGATGCTAGTCCTATTCTAAAAATAAGATTGTAAAAATTATCCACTATTGGTCCATGATTGAACCTTGTCTAGACCTAAGGTAAATTATTGGTGTGGTTGTGCCATCTGGATGAAGACGCTCAATTAAAATCAAACCTGCGTCATTGGCATAATAGATACGGATTGTATCTCCGTTATTCTTTGCCATCTCTTCAACAAGCAAAACATCAGTATAAATTTCTTGACCAATTGTTAGCGAGTCCACCCTACCAATTACTTTTTTCTTAATTTCTTCTTGATAGCCTGATTTAAAAATTGTTCCTTCACTTATATCTACAGGTAGAATGAGTGAAACATTGTCATCTGAAGCATCAGCGGAATACCTCAGGTCTTCCACCACCGTATAATCATCAAAGTAAGCGAGTTCATATAGACCATCGGGCTTAATTTGATAAACGTAGGCTACGGCTTTTGTATCTGTAAACTCTGCGACTTGAAAAACTCCATTTGCATCAGGCATGAATTCCATGATGATATCTTTAGTAGAGTATTCACTTCCATCTCCCACGTATTGATAATTTAAATAATGCACATAAGGAATGAGTTGCTTAAATAGACCGACATCAGGTAGAGGGTCAAAAACAGCTTCATTACTTGTTTCAAAAATTTCTTGACTAGACGGCTCGTCAGTTTGCTCTATCCCTACTTGCTCTTCTGTCGTTTCCTCTTGGCCGTGAACTATTGCTAAAGGATTTAAATTAAAAACCAGGAAAATGCCTAAAAGAGTTAAGAGCAGGTACATTTTTTGAAATTTACTTTTATTCAAATTCATTCTACCTCCCATGTAATTGTTATTATATCTATAATATATCCTTCTTCAACATAACTATTATATCATAGCTAGTTTAAAGGAGGCTTGAGTTAAAATGGAATATTTAATGAAATTAAGCCTGTAACACGCTAATCTTATGAATTTTTTATGAAGACTCATTTTAAGATGTTATTAATAGCGTTTTCTAAAATCCTTATGATATGCTATAGAGACAAGACGTAAGTTAAAGGAGAGAGAAAAATGACAAATTGTATTTTTTGTAAGATTATCAACGGAGAGGTTCCTAGCGCTAAGGTCTATGAAGATGATGAGGTCTTTGCCTTTTTAGATATCACTCAAGTTACCAAAGGACATACTTTAGTCATACCAAAGAAACATGTTAAAGATATTTTTGAGTATGATCCAGAGTTAGCAAGTACCGTTTTTAGTCGAATTCCGAAAATTGCCGACGCCATTAAAAAAAGCATACCAGGTGTTAAGGGCATGAATATTCTCAATAACAATGGAGAAGTCGCCTATCAATCTGTTTTCCATTCACACATTCACCTGATTCCACGTTATCATAAAGAAGAAGGATTTAAATTACATTTTGAAGACCATTCAGATGGTTACACTCAGGATGAATTTCAGCAATTGGCAGCATCAATTAAACAAACAATAGAAAGTGGCGATTAGTATGAAAAATTTCCCACAAGGTTTTCTAACTGGCTTAGCTCTTGGAGTACTAGCGGGGTTAATGAATGCTAAACAATCTGGTGAGAAAACAAGACATCAACTAAAAAAGACTTATAAAGATTTTAAAGTTGATTTCCAACAAGTTGATCAAGACTATGCCCGTTTTCATTCAGCTATTCAGTCATTGACTGCAGAAGCTAAGCAAACTATGGACTTTATTTCTCATTTAACCAATCAAACTAAACAAAAAGTCATGGATGAAACAGAACCTAGAATAAGAAGAATTAAAGAAAATGTTAAGCAATTAAATGAAGATATTGAGGGAATGTCTTCAGCTAATTTAAACTCATATAAGAATTAAATTCAGGTTTTAATTTATAAAAATTATGATGTTTTTTAGAATTTCTAGCTTATATTATCTTTTCTAATCATTAAGTGTTAAGATATATTTATGCTTATGTTATAGCAAATTATAGTAGAACTATAGGAGTGAAAATTAATATGAAAAAATCAATCCGTACTTGGATTTTAACAGCAGCAAGTGTCGCTCTTGTTGCATTGCCGAATTTAACAAGCGTTTCAGCTCAAGAGGGTGTAATTGCCACTATTGGAGAGACAACTATCACTGCTGAAGATTTTTATCAAGATATGAAAGAACAATTTGGCTCTACTGCTCTACGCTCAAAAATTATTGAAGCTGTTTTAATTGAAAATGTAGAAGACGCTGAAGGAGCTAAAACAAGAGCTGCTGAAGAAGTTCAGTCACAAATTCAAGAATTAGGTGGAGAAGAGGTATTCCAACAATTCTTATCTTACCAACAATTAGGTAGCGCTGAACAATATGAATACCAATTATATATCCGTAATCTTTTACAAGAAATTGTTGAAGGTCGCATCGATATGTCAGATGAAGCCATTCAAAATTTCTATGATAATGATTACCAACCAATGATGGAAGCACAGCATATTCTAGTTGATACGGAAGAAGAAGCTTTAAATGCTATTGAACGCATCAATAATGGCGAAGAATTCGATACCGTTGCTCAAGAATTATCTAAAGATGGTTCTGCAGAAAATGGTGGATTATTAGCCCCTTTCTCGCCAGGACAAATGGTTCCAGAATTTGAAGAAGCAGTTAAGTCTTTAGCTAATGGAGAAATGACGAGCGAACCTGTTCAATCTGAATTTGGCTACCACGTTATTAAAACAATCAACAATGGTGAAAAGAAACCATTAGAAGAGAGTAAAGAAGAAGTAGTTGAAGCATATAAACAAAGTAAGTATGCTGACTCTAACTTTACCTATGGAATTGTCGGAGAGCTTATTAAAAACTCTGACTTAAAGATTGAAGATCCTGAATTAAAAAATGCAGTGGATGATTTAATCAATTTAGCTGACCAACCAGAGAATGCTTCTGCTGAGGAAGTACCTGCTGCTGAAGAGGCTCCTGCTGAAGAGGCTCCTGCTGAATAGAAACTATTTTAAATATAAAAAGGTTGAGGAAAATCCTCAACCTTTTTTGTTTTACTGTATTAAAATATTAAAGCGTTTCACGTGATTTTTGCTCTTTAATTAAGTTATTAACTTCTGCCATCAATGCTTTCGGCAAGTCTTTAGTATCCATTAATTCATTATGAACAATAAAGTGTTCAAGTTCATAAAGATTTATAATCCATGGAGCTACATCCTCAGCATTGGCTTCTTCTCTATCAGCAAACCAATATTCAAAAGTAAAGAGCGTAGTATCTTTTTCTCCAGGATCGATTGTTAGAACCATATCGTCATTTTTCCATAAATAGGCCAATAAATGTCCTTCTTCAACATCTGTTAACATCAAATGATGCGCTTGTCCATTTCTTGTTACTTTAAATGACCCACCTGGTTTGCAGTCAATCATCCTCATATCTGACTTCCACTTAGATAAGTATTCATTATCAGTCAAATGGTTCCATACTGCTTCTGGAGTTGCATTAATTTCTCCTTCAAAGAATAGAGAAAAACCAAGATCAGTTTGAGGGTTTTCTACTTGTTCATGGTGACAACCACATCCATGATGGTAGTTATGTTCTGCATGATGATGGCATCCACATAAGTGCTCAGAGTTCGATTTAGAATGATTAACTTGGCATTGACTCTCATGATTAGACCCATGATTTTTGCAATTACATTTCTTTGGATTGCTATTATCTGTCATTTATTTGCCTACTTTCTGAAATTTGGTTTATAAAAACTACGACGATCCAATGGGAAAATTTGAGCACTTTCTTGACCTTCTTGTGTCTTATCTAAAACAGACAAAATCATATTAACAGTAGCATCTAAATTATCAATATGGTGAAGAATTTCTGCTTCAAGAATACGCGGTTGAACAGGACTACCATATTCCAATTTACCATGATGTGCTAGTACAACGTGCTTTAATAAAACAACGGCTTCTTTATTAGGATCAATACCAATTTGTTGACATACTTGTTCAATCATTTCTGACATAATGACGATATGACCTAACATTTTACCTTTAAAAGTATATTCGGTTGAGATAGCTCCAGATAGTTCAATTGTTTTGCCGATATCGTGAAGTATCAGTCCACCAATAAGTAGGCTAGAATTTATTTGCGGATAGATAGCCAAAAGTGCTCTAGCAATTTTCAACATAGAAACAGTATGATAACTTAAACCGCCTGCCATTGCATGATGGTTTCTTTTAGCAGCTGGATAGCTGTAAAAAGCTTCTTCATGTTCACTCAAAATTTTTCGCACAATTCGATTAATATTCGGTTCTTGAATGAGAAATAAAGCGTCATTAATCTGTTCTTTTATATCATCAATTTTCATAGAAATTCGTTCAACATAAAGTGTTGGATCGTTGGGTTCTCCTTCTTCAGCTAAACGAAGTGCTTTAATTTTTACTTGAGGACTTCCTTGATAAGTATCCCGATTAGCTCTCAGAAAAACAACCTTACCGACTTGGAATTTGTTAATTTCTTCTTCAGTAGCAGACCAATACATACCATCCATGGATCCAGAACGGTCTTGAAAACGGAAGGCAATAAATGGTTTGCCATTTCTAGCGGTTCTCACATCTGCTGCTTTAATAAGAACATAAATTCCAAATTCGTCTCCTTCATTAATCTCATATAATAAACTCATTTAGCTCTCCTCCTGGGTTGAATTCGTTTCTATTAGCTCGTCTAAGTTAATCATCGAATCAATCGCTAATGTATCCGCAGCCATTTGATCAAAAGTAAAGAATAAAACTTGATGATTTTGACTGATGGTCTCTAAAACTTTATACATGCTTGCTTTACGTATTTCGTCGAAGTTCACAAAAGCATCGTCGATTATGATAGGCATTGATACCATTGAAGAGGCATTCACTATAAAAGCTAAACGTAGAGCGACATATAATTGCTCCAAGGTTCCTTGCGAAAGTTCATGAGGTGAAAACAGCACATCTGAAAACTGTTTAACTTTGATTCCAGTTTTATTCAATTTAATTTGATCATAACGCCCATAGGTTAATTTAGAAAAAATTTCATTAGCCATTTTATTCATTTCAGGAATCGGACTATCCATTCCTTGTCTTAATGTTTGATAGATTAAATCGACAGCAATTTTTTTCTTACTCCACTCTTGAACATATTTAATGATTTCTGCTTTCTTATCTTCCAGTTTTTGTTGTAAGACTTGATAACTTCCATCTTGCTCAAGCTGATTTAAAGCCACTTCAATATTTGCACGCTGATATTGATGAGGTTGTACACGACTTTTATTAAGCGTTAATTCATTTTGAACCTTATTATATTGATTGATTAATGACTGTTTACTTTCGATAGCTGACATCTCATTTTCATAACCTCTAATCTGCTCACTATACAAGTGACGTTTTTCTTTGAGTTGCTGAATTTGATTATTGGCTTGAACTTTTTGTCTAAAGTCAACTTGGTCAAAGGAGTTTGTTGATTGATAAATTGATTCAATGATTTCTTGCTGCTCTTGTAGATGTTTTTTCTCTTGAGCAATGATATCTTGAGCATTTCTTATACGTTCCTCCATCGCTTTACCACGTTCCACTTGACGGGCGATTGAAACTTCAGTTTCTTCAACGTGGTGTATAAGAACCTTGATACTTTGATCTCCCAAAGGAAAACGCTCAAGTAGTGGAGCGATTTGTTTGCGCCATTTGGCAATCTCCACATTGAGATCATTTCGCTCTTCTTCATATTGTTGACGAATTGTTTCAGCTTGAAAGTACTCTTTAACCGGATTCGATTTAAGAACAATTTCTGCATCTGCAGTTGGATAAAAGCCTAAGGCAACTAACCATCGTTGCTGCTCTTGTCTTTTTCTGACTAAGTTTTCTTCAACCGATCGAAGATTGGCTTCTCGTTGATTGATGTCTTGACCTAGTTCTTGACTTCTATCTTGATAATGGCGCTCTTTTCTTTGTAATTCAGCCATTTTCTCAATTGCTGGAGAGGAATGAAATTTCTTTTTATATTTTAGATGCTCAAAGAAGACATAAGCGGTTGAAAGTATACCTAATCCGATTAAAATCAAAGCAATCCAACGGAAATTCGCCCCTGTCTGATTAAGTAAATGATAAATACCCATTGCTAGTCCTAAAATGATTGAAAGAGCCCCTATAAGATAATGCCTAATATTTGTAGCTTGTTGTAATTGAGCTCTTTCATTCATACGCATACTTTCTAGTTTTGCGTGCTGCTGTCTAACTGTGACAGAGTAGGTTTGCAATTCTTTTCGCTGATCTAGGAAAACTTTTCTCTCTGCTTGAATAGAATCTTTTTGTCCTTCAAAATCATCTATGGCCGCTTGAATTTCGTAACCTTGCTCGATTTCACGGTCAAACTCTGAGGACTTCTTTACTTTTTCAGGATAAAACTGTCCTTCACGAGCCAGTCGAGCCATAGTATTGGTTTGTTCTTGAATTCTTTCTAAAACGTGTTCTAAACGTAAATCCACCTTTTTAATATGGGCGGTATCACTTGACCATTGTCTCCTTTGGTCTTCGTGGTTTTTTCCCCAATTTAGACGGGTTAGGGTACTCATTTCATTGTTTAAATTGTGAATACGCTCTTGCATTTGTTGTATAGTCTTTTGACTATCATTTTTGGTCCGAACAGCCTCTTCTAATTTTTCTGGCATATCCTTATCCATTTTAGTAAAAACTAATTGCTCTAACTCTCTTTGAGCGACGAGGTCTTTTTGATAAATATCAAACCTTGTCATCAACTGATCCAATTGTCTTTGCTTTTCTTCTAAATCATGAATAGACTGATTAAGGGCTTCAATTTGATCTATTTCAGCTTGCTGTTGGTCGAACAGGTCATCATACTTCGCCATATTTTGCTTCATTTTCTCAATGGATTGACTAAGTTCTTCAAATTCCAATAACGCTTGATTAAGTTTAGGATTTTTCCCCTTTAATTTATAAAGTTGCCCCAGATCTTTTTCGAAATATTTAGCCACAGAAAGAAATTTATCTGATCCAACCGTTCCGATTGATAGGAAATAATCACCCAATTTTTCTGCATCAACATTTGACAGTTCCTGCAAATTTTGCAGTGAAAAGGCATAAAAGGAGTCAAAGAGGTTTTCATCTAATCCACTTAAGATTTGATCTAACACTAGTTGTTCAAGCTCATGCCCTTTTGTATCTGTTAAAGTTAGACCTCTATTAGTTCTTTCCACCCAAATATCTCCATGGCTAGTTTCTTTTAAAAGAATTCTGCCCCCATATACTTCACTAAGTTTGGGTTCATAGCGATTAATTTGATTGACCCGTCGATGTTTAGAAGGAAATCCGAAAAGAATACTTCGAATAAAAGATTGGAGTGTTGATTTCCCAGCTTCGTTCTGACCAAAAATCAACTGTAATTGATCATCTAAATCAAAGCGTTGATTAACCCATTTACCGTATCCATAGATATCAAGGGTGCTAATCTTCACTATCAATCGCCTCCTTAAATTCAAATCCGATTGCTTGAATCATTAACTCTTGTGCCGATCGAATAGATTCCTTCTTCAATTCTTCATCCAATGATAAATCTGACATCCTTTGCTTAATAATTGGGTGGTCAAATAATTCTGCTAGACTTTCATGATATGCTTTACCTTCTTGCATATCTTGACAAGCCGCTTGGAAGCTAGTTTTTAATGTTTTATCATATTCGAAGGCATCTAATACCATTTGACGCTCAAGCTTTACCCTAACAATAATCGCGAATTTTTCGATCGACTGGGGTTCAGTGAGTATCGATTCAACCTCACCTTTTTCAATTTGTTCTTGTATATCGATTGGCAAACGTTGTGCATTTTTTAAAGTTAAAGAAATAATCTTCGAAGGTAGGCCCTTATCAACCTCATCTTTAAAGTTATTGACTAAGGATTCTATCGCCCATAACAAATCATTAACTTGCCAGTTTTCCTGACACTCTATGATTTCATCTCTCCATTCAATTTCAGCTAAATGAATAAATTCAGATTTTACCTTTTGATCGACTTCTAAGGTGACTAAATAGGCTCCCTTGTCGCCAATCTCCAGGCGATTTCTACCTTGAGGACTACCAGCATATTGAATAAGCGGGAATGTGGATAAAGTATTTGCCTGATGGATATGTCCAAGAGCCCAGTAATCATAATTTTTTGAGATTAGTTGCTCCAATGTAAAAGGAGCATAATTTCCCTTTTGCGTCGTACTTAACAATTCCCCGTGATATAAGCCTACGGTAAAGTCCGTTTCATTGTTTTTTACAGGGAATTCTTGGGCCTTGGACTCATGAATCCAACGTTTATTATAAGAAAAACCATAGAAGCGACAAGTTTGATTATCATTTGTCTTTATATCGATATGGTCAATCGACTCATCTTTAAAGACGTAAACATTTTCAGGATATTGCATCAGTAAGCGTTGGTTATTAAGAAAGTCATGATTCCCATGACAAATAACCACTGGGATTTCTGCTGCTTTCAGTCGTTCTAATTCTTTTAAAAAAGCATGTTGAGCATAAATTGTTTGTTTTTGAGTGTCATAAATATCTCCTGCAATAACAACAGCGTCTACATCTTCTTTAATAGCGTATGAAACGCCTCGATGGAATGCCTTATATGGAGCTTGGATTAGAACTTCTTGTAAGCTAGGGTATTGTTTTTGCATTCCAGCAAAGGGGCTATCTAAATGTAGGTCAGCAAAATGCATGAAACGCATCTCGGTCTCCTCTCTCCAAAATAATTGGTTGATAAAAGCAACTGAAAGAACCTCGAAAGATAATTGTTCGATGGCTTCCAGTTGCCAAATTCAAATTTATTCAGTTGGCGCTTGATATAAGTCTTGTAGTGGCTTGGTAATAATTTGATTGATTTCTTCCATTAGAAATCCGAGTTGTTGTTCGTTTTCCATTAACTTCTTAATTGAAGGGTTTTCCATTACTTTTGCATACAAGTTTTGAACTTCTGTGATTTTCTCTTCACTCGGCTGTTCAGTCATTGTCTGAAGTGACTGTGAGACCTGACGAAACTCTTCAAACAACTGATTGCTTTCAGGATCTTTCTTTATTTCTTCGAGTGCCGATTTTACATTCAAATAAGCTGGCAACTGTCGTAATTCGCGTTCTAAAGTGTTAGCTGTATCATAAATATTAATGTTCATAATAACCTCATTTCTATATGATAATAGTATCAATTTTTAGTCTTTTTTTCAATCAAACTGAGGTGAAAGCACCCATTTTTATTGGGCGTTTTTTAAATAGGTAGGTCTAAGTTTTCGATCCAATTGATAACCTCTTGTGTTTTTTCACTACTAAAAGATTTAACCTTTTCCCATAGATTACTTCCGTTCTCTTTAAGTGTTGAAAAAAGTTCTCCGTCAAAGTTGAAATCAACATTTTCCAACCAATCACCACCCATTTTACCATTGGTATCTGCTTCCATTTGCGAAGCGTAGCTGACATCAAATGGTGTTTGTGGCGAGTATGCCATCATGTAAGAAGTTTGACTATTAAATAATCTCCCCATGCCAGTTGGCATAATTTCATCCAAATTAGCACTTTCTACGTCATCCAGACCAATCCATGTCGCTATCGCAAAATCTGGGGTATAACCAACCATCCAACGGTCTCGCGTTTGGGTTGAACCGTCTGATACTTCAGTTGTTCCTGTTTTACCAGCAATCAAACCTGTATTAGGGCCTGCGCCATATCCAGTACCATTGCCACCATATGTATCTAACATCATGCTGGTCATATCTGCGGCAATCGTTTTGGTCATGATTAAGTGACGTTTAGGTTTTTCGTTATCATATACAACTTTCCCAGAAATATCTTCAATTCGTCGAATAAAGTAAGATTCATTTCTTATTCCCTTATTAGCAAAAGTCGCATAAGCTGAGGCTAATTGCACAGGGCTTACTCCTGTCGAAAAAGCCCCTAAGGCCAAGGTCAACTGCTGGTCTTGTTGGGGAACTTCAATACCAAATTGATGCAGTTTATCGACTGCGGTTTGAATTCCTAATTTATCTAGTAAATAAACAGCGGATGTATTTTTACTTTGTGATAAAGCAAAGTATAAGGGGACTTCTCCTCTAGGATCCGTTTGACGATTAAAGTTTTCTGGAGCAAATTGATCCTTACCATAAGCCTTAACAACATCAGGAACCATCGAATGCATATTAAATCCATTCTCAAGAGCTGGTAAATAAACTGCTAAGGGCTTAATGGTCGATCCAGGAGCACGATACATATCGCTAGCACGGTTAAAGCCGCGATAGACATATTCTCCTCTTCCTCCATAAATTGCCATAATTCCCCCAGTACGAGTATCAACTATCGCACTTGCGCTTTGAACAATCGGCGCATCATATGCCCCATCATTAAATAAATAAGCATTCTCTTGATAAGCGTTATTAAGACCTTGTTGAGCATTGATATCTAAATTAGTATAAATTCGATAGCCCTTGGACATAAGGTCTTCTTCAGGGATGTTTACCTTACGAATAGCTTCATTGATCACCGCATCAAAGTAAAATGGATATTCATGTCCAGAACTGGCTGGAACATAATTGTCTAAAAGAGGTATAGACATTGCTTTGTAATCCTCTGCGTTAGAAAATGAGATAACCCCTTCATCAGCCAAAAGATCAGCAATGACATTTCGTCGGTCAATAGCTGCTTGATAATCATCAATTGGATTATATAAGGAAGGACCTTTTAAGATACCGGTTAGAACCATTGATTGATTCTGATCTAATTGGTAAGCATTAATGCCAAAGTATTTTTGAGCCGCATCTTGAATGCCCCAGACTCCATTACCAAAGTAGGCATTGTTTAAATACATTTCAAGAATTTGATCTTTTGAATAAGTTTTCTCAATTTCAAGTGCTAGAAACAATTCTTTTAATTTACGTTGAAAAGTTTGATCCAAGCTGAGAAAAGCATTTTTAGCTAATTGCTGTGTTAAGGTGGAGCCTCCCCCACCAGAAGTATTGCGATTAATAACTAAACGCAAAAACGCTCGACCAATTCCAATTGTATCGAATCCATTGTGATCATAAAAGCGCTTGTCTTCAGTTTTAACAACTGTTTCTTGCATTAAGGGAGATATCTCATCTAAGGTCACATAGCTTCCTTTTTGCGATAAGAGTGTACCTACATATTGATCTTGTTTGTCATAGATTTCTGTTTTTGTTTGCAGGGAATCTTGCAGTTGTTTAACATCAGTCGTTTTCGCAATAAAAACCAAATAAGAGGTTAAGAATAAGGTAAGTGATAAAGCAATAAACACTAACCACTTCCATCCTCGGTAATAGCGCCAAATATTTTTGATCCCTTGAAATATTTTATGTTTACTCGATTGCATTTTAAATTTCTCCATTTAATCATTCACCTACTTTGTTAATTCTATCCTAGACAGAATTATATCGACCGCCTTCCAACTAAAGGCCGAGGTCAATCTTTTTATTAAATTATACTAAATGATTAAGAAAATTTATGAAAGATTGTATGACTTTTGCCTAAGTATTCAAATAGCCATCTAACTGATGTCTCAATGAAACATTTTTAGAAGGCTAATAATTGAAAATTAATTAAATTCTATAAATTGACAGATGTATTTAAAAGTTCATCATAAACAGCTTTATATGCTTTAGCAGGTGCAGTCCAAGAGAAATCTTTACCCATGGCTTGCTTCACTAACTTCTGCCAAACTTCCTTTTGATTAATAAAAATATCTAAGGCCATATTAATGGTAAAAAGTAAATTGTCGCGGTTAAAACCTTTAAATGAAAAACCGGTTCCCTGGCCAGTATATTTATTATAAGCTTCGACAGTATCTTTTAAGCCTCCTGTCTCATGCACCAGAGGCAGTGTGCCATAGCGCATGGCAATCATTTGCGAGAGACCACAAGGTTCAAAAGCAGATGGCATCAAGAAAATATCGCTGGCAGCATATATTTGCTGAGCCAGTCCAAGATCAAATTGAATGCAAGCTCTCAGTTGATCAGGGTATTTCTGCTCGAAATAGCGAAATGAATCTTCAAAGTGTTGGTCTCCAGTACCTAAAATAACCATTTGAACATTTTGTTGCAGTAAATCATCCATAATTTGCTCAACTAATTGCAAACCTTTTTGGTCTGTCAGCCGGCTGACGATTCCAATTAAAGGGATCTGATTATCTTGTTTAAGAGTAAGTTGCCTTTGAAGGTAGCTTTTTACTTTAGCTTTGTTTGAAAGATCTGATTGATCATAATGATAAGGCAAATAGCTGTCTGTCTTGGGATTATTGATTTCTAAATCGATTCCATTAATAATTCCTTTAAGTTTCCATTCATTTCGCCTTAATACTGCATCTAAACCTTCACCAAATTCTGGAGTTAATATTTCTTGAGCGTAGGTCGGACTGACCGTTGTTACTCGATCGGCAAAGTTAATACCACCCTTAAGGTAATTCATATTGTTGTGGTACTTCAAACCATCGTCGGTAAAGGTATTAAAGCCAGTGCCAAAGACGTTCGAAAGCATGGATGCATCATAAATCCCTTGAAAACGTAAATTGTGAATAGTGAGTACTTTTCGAATATTTTTTAAGGATTCCTTCCAGTGATAACGATCGATTAAAAGAGCGGGTATCATAGCCGTTTGCCAATCATTGCAATGAATAATTTCTGGTATCCAATTAATTACTTCCAGCATTTCAATGATAGCAGTTGAAAAATAGGCAAAGCGTTCGCCATCATCCCATTCTCCATATAAAGAAGCGCGATCAAAATAAGCCAAATTATCAATGAAGTAATAGGTTACTCCATGGTCCTTCAATTGCTTAATTCCACAGTAGACATTTCGTTGCCCCAGTTGGAAACGAAAATGTGCAATTTCTTCTAGCTGTTGCGCATATTCATTAGCCATTTGACTATAGAAAGGAAGCACCACACGAACATCAAGCTCGGGTTCCTTCGCTAACTCTTTTGGCAATGCAGAAGCGACATCTCCTAGACCTCCTGTTTTAAAGAAAGGAGCCGCTTCAGCTGAGGCATAAAGTATTTTCATTTAAATCCTCCTAATCTACCCTTGCATCCACAATTTCATTTTTAGCTTTTACAATTAATTTATCAGGGCGTCCACGAATCACTGTGCCGGGCTTAACCACGACATTTTTATCTAAAATGACGTACTCTACTGTGGCTCCCTCTCCAATTTCAACCCCTTGTTGAATAATTGAATTTCTCACACTAGCATTCTCCCCAATTTGAACTCGCCGATTAATTAAAGAGTCGATTACTTCACCGTAAACGGTCGTTCCAGTTGCTAAAATTGCATTTCGCACATAGGAACGCTCATGGTAATAGGTTGGAATTCCATTTTTGGATTTGGTACGAACAGCCTGATCCGTATGGAATAAAGCTGCAAAGGATAAATGGTTTAACATGTCCATATTGGCTTGATAGTAGGCTTCTACCGTATTAATATTTGCGGTATAACCAGTATATTCATAAGGATGAATGCTATAATCCAATAAATAAAACTGAATAAGATCATCTATTTCAAGATACTGCTCTTCTCTATCAGCTCGGTCAATTAAAGCTAAAAGAATGTCTACAGATAGAAAATACATATCTAAGCTGGAACTAACGGATGCAAGAGCGGGTTTTTCTGAGTTAGGTAATAGATCGACGATATTTTTTTCTTCATCAAACGCAACGATGCGTTCGTTGGGATGGTCCATCCCTATAGTCGATGCAATCACATTTTTATAAACTAAAGTTACATCTTTCTTACTTCTAATGTGCGATTGACGTAAGTCATTAATATTTAAATTAGCGATAATCT
Source organism: Facklamia sp. P13055 (assembly GCF_050409445.1). Lineage (NCBI taxonomy): Bacteria > Bacillati > Bacillota > Bacilli > Lactobacillales > Aerococcaceae > Facklamia > Facklamia sp. P13055. The sequence goes on along the minus strand of NZ_JBNUPL010000001.1, from coordinate 41,275 downwards.
TCGATCCAGATACAAAGACATACTTAGCTTTCGATCTTTCTAAGAAGATTCGATGATTATAATAGTAGTCTTCATGGTCGTTCTCTCGATGATAACGCGCCTTCCAGTCTTGTTGAGAGAAGGTGAAAATACCTCCTCTAATCCGTGAATCAAGATTCCATGAGGCTCCTGAGCGGATATGATCATACAGAGAGCGTCCGGACTCACCAATAAACATAGCCACCGATTGAACTTGAGCGTAAGAAAGAGAAGATAAAATAAAATCAATAATGCGATAACGACTCGCAAATGGCAAAGCTGCGATAGGACGATTATAAGTTAAAGGATATAGAGGTTGATTGTCTTCTGTTAAATTTAAAATTGCACAAGTCTTATGCTGAACCATTTAATTCTTCCTTTCTATCTGATCGCCAAAACCGACAACTGCAATGTCTCTTTCTGTTCCAATCACCATTGCTCCATCTGCTATTCGAGCATTCTCGCCAACAATTGCATACTCAATTCGACAAGATGCTCCAATCCTAGCATTAGCCATGATCACTGAATCGGTAATCTGAGAATCCAGCCCCACCTTTACGTTTTCGGAAAGAATAGACCGGTGAATTTCTCCTGATACATAACATCCATCAGTAACAAAGGAATCATAGATCGCCGCATGGTCCGTCACTACTTGCGGAGGTAGAACCGGATTATTCGAGTAGACACGCCAATCAGGATTGGAGTGATAGAGTGGGTGATCTTGATTCAAAATCTCCATATTTGCTTCCCATAAGGATGAAATAGTTCCCACATCTTTCCAGTAACCGTCAAAGGCATAAGCATAAGATGCTTCATCATTGGCTAAATAAAGTGGAATAACGTGTTTACCAAAATCTTCTAATTGATTATCTTGATCTTGATCTTCAATTAAATAGTTACGTAATTTCTGCCAATTGAAAATGTAGATCCCCATTGAAGCCAAATTTGATTGTGGCTGATCAGGTTTTTCCTCGAATTCAACGATACGATCATTTTTATCTGTGTTCATAATTCCAAAGCGTGTTGCTTCTTTGATAGGCACAGGTTTCACAGCAACTGTTAAAGAAGCGCCTTTTTCTTTATGAAAATCTAACATCTTTGAATAATCCATTTTATAAATATGATCTCCAGATAAAATTAAAACATATTCTGGATTAACAGAATCGATATAGGTTATGTTCTGATAAATAGCATTTGATGTCCCTTTAAACCACTTTTCTCCATCAGTGGATGAATAAGGTTGTAAAATAGTTGTGCCACCACCGCTAGCATTAAAGCCCCAAGCCTCCCCATTAGCGATATGACCATTTAATTCTAGAGGTTGGTACTGAGTAATGACCCCCACTTTATGAATGTTAGAATTTGCACAGTTACTTAAAGCAAAGTCAATAATACGATACCTTCCTCCAAATGGCACTGCGGGCTTAGCAATCTGCTTGGTCAAAACGCCCAACCTACTTCCTTGACCTCCGGCTAGTATCATCGCAATCATTTCATCTTTCATTTTAGCGTTTGGATACTAACTGCTTAGCATCCTTCTCCTTTCTATCTTGATGCAAATTTATATGTTCAATAAATTGAACGGATAAAGCTGGAACTTCAATCAAACAACAATAATCTTGCTTACAACAGCTTTTATTTTTTGCTTGGTAAAACTTTTGCCAATTTTGTTGATAACCTGCAAATTGATCTGCTTGACTATTAAGATAGACAAGAAAATCTCCACTTTCAGGGACACCTAATTCCACATCATAATAATGATTTTTTGAAAAATTAATCATTATCACAGAGTATGATTGTTTATTTTTAGACCAACGAATAAAACTTAGCAATCCTCTCTCTAAATCATCCGCATCCAAAACTGTTATTCCTTCTGGATGATGATCCAATTGATAAAATTCTGGCCTATTTAAGCCAATCTTATTGATGGTTCGCATAAACGCTTGATATTCACTATTATATTCTTGCTTTAGTCCTTGCCAATCTAATTCTTCATAATAGCGCCACTCTATAAATTGTCCCAATTCATTACCCATAAAATGAAGTTTTTTACCAGGTTGAGCTAACATATAGGCATGTAAAAGTCTCAAATCAGCAAATTGATCATAGCGACTACCTGGCATTTTAGCTAGCAAGGATTTTTTCCCATGAACAACCTCATCATGAGAGAAAGGAAGTAAGTAACGTTCTTTAAATTGATACATAAAAACAAAAGTAATGAGACGTAATTGAGCTGGCCTTTGATTGTAAGGAAGTTGGAAAAACCGTAAGACATCATTCATCCAACCCATATTCCATTTATAATCAAAACCCAATCCTCCATGAGCAATATCCAAAGTTATTCCGCTAGATGAAGTGGCTTCTTCAGCAATCATATAAACCTCAGGATAGTAATCTTGAACCCATTGATTCATTATGCGTAAGAAATGATAGCCTTCAAGGTTGTCATTTCCTCCATATTTATTAGGCGTCCAGGGACCTTGATCAAAGTCGAGATAAAGAATATTTGAAATAGCATCTGCTCGAATACCATCCAAATGAAATTCAGACAGCCAATAATTTAAATTTGAGATTAGAAAAGATTGTACCTGTAATTTTCCAAGGTCAAAATTTAAACTACCCCAGCTAATATTTTTAGCTCGTTGAGGATCTGCATACTCATAACAAGCCTGACCATCAAAATATGCCAAAGCATTCGCATTTTGATTGAAATGACCAGGTACCCAATCAAGAATGACACCAATGCCTTCTTGATGAGCATAATTAACGAAATATTTAAAATCTTCATTACTTCCATATTGACCAGCGACTGCATAATAGCCGGTTACCTGATAGCCCCAAGAAGGAGCATAAGGAAAGGCAGTTAGAGGCATAAACTCAATGTAGTTATAACCCATTTCTTTAACATAAGGAACTAAACTGTGAGCTAACTCTTTAAAAGAATAAGATCTTCCATCGGGATGCTGTCGCCATGAACTCTGATGAACTTCATAAATTTGTAAAGGACTGTCAAATTTATCTTTAGCCTTGCGTGCTTTTAGCCACTTTTGATCATTCCATGGGAATGGTGTGAGATCTTCGATAATCGATGCATCTTGAGGGGGTTTTTCAAATCGCATAGCGTAAGGATCAATTTTATATTCAATGTGATTATTTCCATGATCCATTCCATATTTATAACAATGTCCTGCTTGAGCGTTTTCAACATATAGACTCCATACACCGCCATCAAGTTTTTCCATCCATAGATTTTTCCAATTAGAAAAATCGCCTTGTAAATATACCTGCCAAGCATTGGGTGCCCATACACTAAACTGATAACCTTTTGAATTTGACTGAACCTGCTTGGCACCTAAAAAATGATAGGCTTGGTCATGCAATTGTGTTGAAAACTTTTCTATTTCTTTGTTTAAGCTACTTCGATCCAAGGAAAATGTCATTGGCAACCTTCCATTCTTATAATTGATAAGTTTGAGACGGACTATTAAGTGAATTAGGTAACTTGTTCAATTACCAATATTGTAACGGAACGCCCTCTATTTTAAAAGAATAATCCCATGACAACGCCCATTTTAAAGTCAAAATGATATGTTCATTAATATTGAAATTATTTAGTTATAAATATTAAAAATTTAAGCTCTAAAACTCTTGTTTTTTAAATTCATACAAAAAAGCCTCTAACTGACTGAATTTCAGAAAGTTAAAGGCTCTTTTATAAGGGACACTCCATAAGAGTGTCGGTGAGTAACTAGTACTCACGAATCGCAAAATATCCTAAGATACTGCAAGTTGCAGTTCACAGCTCCAACTTGCTCTGTCGCCTTCCTGGCTTGAGCTCTTAGCTCTAGACAGCTTGCTTCCAATCTACCAGATTGTATTCGACTCATCGCATGTATAAATCTTACCATAAGCAACGGGCATAGACAAGCTTATACTGCTAAGTTTTTATTATCCATCACTTCCAGTCGATAGCCATCAGGGTCAGATACAAAGAAGTAAGAAGCTTTTTGACCTGGAAGTCCTTTAAGCTCTGTTGTTTCGTAACCAGCTTCCTTACATTTTTGATGTTGCGCTTGAAGATTATCCACTCCAATAGCCATGTGAGAGAATCCATCTCCGATAGTATAGCCTTCCGAGTCATAGTTATAGGTTAATTCTAATTCAAAATCTGATCCAGGAACTTGTAAATAAAGCAAATCGAACTGATGTTCTGGAAAGCGACGATCACGCATCACTTTAAAATCAAAAACTTCCGTATAGAAAGTCAAGCTCGCTTTTCTATCTTTAATTCGATAGCAAGTATGTAACAATTTTTGTGTCATTATAATTCCTCCTGTATTTTTTACATATCTAGGCTTTGGAAAGCCATTGGTACAAGTTCACTGACTGTTGTTTGATAGATGGATTGGTCCTTACGTGTTAAATAGACAGGAGTGTCAGGCTCTGCCATTTCTACCAATACTTGACGGCAAATTGAGCAAGGCATTAAAAAGTCTTCCGTATCCCCTGCTACTGCAATTGCCTCAATAAAACCTGGACGGTATCCTTCGGATACAGCCGTAAAGATTGCTGAGCGCTCTGCACAATTAGTAGCACCAAAGGACACATTTTCAATATTAACACCTGTATAAACTTTACCGTCCTTAGTTAACAATGCTGCTCCAACGGGAAAATTTGAGTATGGGCAATAGGCTCTTTTTACTGCTTCACGAGCTTGTTCCATCAAAGAATTAATTGTTGTTTGATCCACTTTGATCCTTCTTCCTGTGTGTGATAATTAGTGATTTTATTCATCAATTTGAAGATTAATAATTTGATCTTGTTGTATACTTGCAATTAATTGGCGGATATTATCCGAAAAGCTCACCCATGAATAATAAGAAAAGCCAGTCATCATATAATATGCCGCACTATCAGCTGAACCGAGGTCTTCTTCAATTTCTGCTACTGTGATAGAACCATTGTTTTCATAATCTGTTAGCAGAGACTGGAAATCTTTACCTTCTTTAAAACAATTTTCATCGAAATAATGGAAATTAGCTTGCAACAATTGTTCTTCACTATAAATAAAGTTAAGATAGACTAAATTATTTTTAGAAAGAAAGTAATATTCGTCCGACTCTAAGTTATCTTGCTTTTTGCTCTTACTTGCTTGTCCTAATTGTTCGATAATAGATTCTCGAGAAAAATTATCAGCCGTAATCTCTGTCTGGATTCTGGATTGATAAAGCTTAATTTGATCTTCAAGACTTATAATATTATCTTGATAGTCATCAAATGCAACTATTTCAGACTCAGCTAAGGAAGCGGGTATCATGCCCTTTAATTTCTCTTCTAGAGGACGCTTATCGTCTTCTAAATCCTCTGACTTTTCATCTGTTGGATCAGGAATTTCTTTCTTTTCTGCTAATTCAAGGGTTAGTTGAGAATTGATGCCCTCAATCTTTTGGCTTTTTAAAAATTCATTGATCAGATAGTCTGATAAAACCGCTTGCTCTCTAAAATAAGCTAAACGATAGTCATCTTGCTTGTCTTTAGACGATACTTCTACTAACAGGCCGTCATCTTCCATAATATTCCCTTGCAGACTGGCCATTATTTGAAAATCTTTGGCAACAGCACGAGCTATTTCAATGGATTGATTTTGTTCTTCAATAAATTCGAGGGCCCCATAATATTGACTGGCTAGATAGACTAACTGATCGACTTGATAGATAGCAATTAATTCCATACCATATGGGGCATCTTCTCTTAAAAGGAAGGACTCCATACGGTAATTTTCTTCTAAATCGAGGGTCGTTCTTTTAGGTTCTAGATCATATTTCTTAGCCAATTGTTCTACTTTATACTCCACATCAAACTCTGTTAAGGAATCTTTTAAGGTTCGTAACTGTTGATCTTCTTGATCACTAACTTCAGTTGTTAAGTCATTTACTATCTCAATAGACATGTCATAAAAATCAGACTCCGTTTGGGCGTGGCTAGTCGGCAGTCTTAAAAAGAGGCTGAAAATAATGAAGGTAATACTTATAACTATTCTCTTGAAGACTTGTTTACTTTTTTTCATTAATTGTATCCAAATCATAGATTAACCGATCCTCAGAATATAAAACAGGAATACCCACATTGCCATTTTTTTTAACTTCATCGAATTCATTACGACTATCTCTTAATTTAAGAAACTCTTTTAAATTCTTCATTGAATCAGTTATATTGACTGCTTCGTAGCTCACTTCCATTTGATCTAAGCGGCTAATAAAAGCCTCCGTATTCGGACATTTATCAGAAAAATAAACTATGTTCATAACTTTTCCTCCTATATCATACTATTATTATTATACAATAAATTCCTCAAAAGACCTACTCAAGCATCATGCTAACTTTCATTGAAAATTTTACCAAGAAGGGCTAAACTGAAAAAGTATTGAACTATGGAGGGCAATTTATGAAAAAAACAATTGATTGGATTTGGCGTTTTGTCAAAGGCATGTTCATTGGATCAGGCTTTATTTTACCCGGAGTCTCTGGTGGTGCTTTAGCGGCAATTTTTGGTTTATATGAACGAATTATCCGTTTTCTAGCTAATATCACCAAAGACTTCGTTGAAAACATCATTTTCTTCATACCTGTCGGTTTAGGTGCCCTGTTTGGCATAGTCATCCTATCCTTCGGGGTTAGCCATGTTCTCGAAAATTATGAAACTTATGTCATGTGGTTTTTTGTAGGATGCATAGTGGGTATGATTCCTTCACTGTGGAAAGAAGCTAGTCAAGAAGGACGCAATCAGTCAGATTTGATTGTAATGGTTCTTTCTTTTATTGCGGCCTTATGTTTGCTTATATTTGGACAATCATGGTTTGGCGGACAGCTTTCAGCAAACTTCTTTACTTGGATGATCGCAGGTGCTTTGATTGCATTAGGAGTTCTGATTCCGGGATTGAGCCCTTCAAATTTTATTCTTTACATGGGCATGTACAAGCTAATGTCTGATGGGTTCAAAAGTTTAGACCTGACTGTAATTATTCCAATTGGAGTTGGTGGTCTATTAACAATACTGCTCTTGTCTAAACTAATTGAGAGAATTTTTGACCGCTACTATGCAAAGTTCTTCCACTTTATTTTCGGTGTTGTTCTGGCATCTACCTTTATGATCATTCCAACCGAATACACAAGTTTTCAACTTAGTGGCTATGCAATTTGCGGCCTCATGCTCTTATTAGGAAGTGCTTTAGGTTGGTGGATGGCACGCTTAGAAGAGAAGTATAAAAAATTTAATTAATTATAAGCGTTCACACTCCACCCTATTCATCAGCTTTAATCGATGGATGGGAACCTTTTTCGTCCCATTCAGTAGTAGATTAAATTGCAGGTCATTGCCCTTTCACTTATAATGAAGAAGACAAAAGGATATTTGAATTTTGTTATAAAACGATTCTTTTCAATAAATCGCTATAAAGGAGAAACTTATGACTTTACTAGAGCGTTATACTCAAGACCTCTTTCAAAAAAAAGTTTATGATTGTGATAATAAAGAACTATATACCGTATTAATGGAAGTGGTAAAAGATGAATCTCGCCGATTACCCTACCGAGATCAAGACCAAAAGCGAAAACTCTATTACTTTTCTGCAGAATTCTTAATTGGAAAAGTATTGAGTAACAATTTAATTAATTTAGGTATTTACAATCAAATTAATAACGAATTAATCGCTAACGGAAAGAACTTAATGGACATAGAACATGCTGAAAGAGAACCTTCCTTAGGAAACGGCGGCCTCGGTAGACTCGCTGCTTGTTTCGTCGATTCTATTACCAAGATGGGGATTAATGGTGATGGAATTGGCTTGAATTATCATTTTGGTTTATTCAAACAAGAGTTTTTTGATAATCAACAACACACCGTGCCAGATGCATGGTTAACTGGTCAAGACTGGATTAAAAAATCTCACCTGACTTTCGAAGTCCCCTATGCTTCTTTCACTCTAAAATCAACTCTGTATGACTTAGATGTTTTAGGTTATAAACAAACTCATCGTAATCGCTTGCGTCTATTTGATTTAGACACTGTCAATGAGTCTATTGTTTCTGAAGACTCAATTGATTTTGATAAGACAAATATTAAAGAAAACCTTACACTCTTCCTCTATCCTGATGATTCAGACCATGAAGGAAGATTGCTACGGATTTATCAACAATATTTTATGGTTTCAAATGGAGCGCAACTTGTTCTACATGAAGCTAAAGAAAAAGGTAGCAATTTACATGATTTAGCTGATTATGCCGTTATTCAAATCAATGATACCCATCCAAGCTTTATAATTCCTGAATTAGTGCGCCTTTTAATGAAGGAAGGCATTGACTTTGAAGAAGCCTATCAAATTGTGACTAAGATTACTGCTTTTACAAATCATACTATTTTAGCCGAAGCCTTAGAAACTTGGCCTTTCAATGATATTCAATTAATCATGCCAGAAATCGCCAATATTATTCAACGGCTCGACCAAGTGATTAGAAAACACTATCCCGATCAGGCTGAAGTTTGGATTATTGATAATTCAAATTATGTCCACATGGCTCATTTAGCCATTCACTTTGGTTTTTCTGTCAACGGTGTCGCAGAATTACATACTGAAATCTTAAAAACAACGGCTTTAAAACCTTTTTATGAGATCTATCCTGACAAGTTCCACAATATGACCAATGGCATCACCTTCCGCCGTTGGGTAATGGACGCTAACAAGGAACTTTCAGAATATCTAGACCTTAAAATCGGAACGCTTTGGCATAGAAATGCTGATCTTTCACAATTTATAGATTTTAAAGACGATGAGCGCACATTAAGTAAACTAAGAGCCATCAAACACAATAACAAGATGCGGTTGAAGAAAAGATTGCAAGACCGAATGAAGATTACAATTAATGAACACTCAATTATTGATATTCAAATCAAACGATTCCACGAATATAAACGACAACAGATGAATGCTTTATGGGTGATTCATAAATATTTAGATATTAAAAAGGGGAATATTCCTGAAACACCTATTACCGTTATTTTTGGAGGAAAAGCTGCACCCGCCTATACAATTGCACAAGATATTATTCATCTTATCTTAACTTTGTCACAATTGATTAGTTTAGATAAGGTGGTGGCTCCACACTTACAAGTAATAATGGTTGAAAATTATAATGTTACCAATGCTTCCTATCTTATTCCGGCAGCCGATATTTCTGAACAAATTTCCTTGGCTTCAAAAGAAGCTTCGGGTACAGGAAATATGAAATTTATGGCAAACGGTGCCCTAACGATTGGTACCTTAGATGGTGCTAATGTTGAAATTTTTGAAAAAGTTGGCCAAGATAATATCTATATTTTTGGAAAAGAAAGTCAGGAAATTATTCAACTCTATAAAAGTAATGGTTATTCATCCAATGAATATTATCAAAGAGAAACGATCAAACCTCTAGTAGACTTCATTGTTTCCCATGGTATGTTGTATTTTGGTAACGAAGAGCGTTTAAACCGTCTGCATCAGGAGTTAATTCATAAGGATTATTTTATGACTTTGATTGATTTAGAAGACTATATTGCAACTAAGGAACAGATGCTAAGAGACTATGAGGATATTGACACTTGGTATCAAAAATCAGTTGTTAATATTGCAAATTCTGGCTTCTTCTCAAGTGATCGGACCATTGGAGACTATAATGATGCCATTTGGCATTTGCCGGTCTCTTATGGTGATGAATAAATGAAAAGAGAGGGTGTTTTATCTATTATTAAACGGTAGCTCTCCTATCTAATTAATTGAATAAGACTATTTAAATAAATCTTTCTTAGCGCTGATCTTTTGATAATTCAATTAGGTAAAGACACTCGATAATATCATTCTACTCAATGTAACACCTACTAAATCAGAAATAACTTTAGAGAATGGATATTATTTACAATTAGTTTCAAAATATGCAAATATGCTATGAAGAAAGAATAGGAGAAAAGCTATTGCCTTTATTTAAATCTTTTTCTTATAAAATTTTTTATTCATAACTTAGTTCTATTTGCATAATTATTAAAAAATGTTTTCGTGATTTATGGAATGTAAGGAGACATATAATGAGAATTGAAATGAATACAATCCAGTCTTTAGTAAGAGATAATAAGTGGTTTATTTCACTCTTTATCGTCCTAATGATGCTAAGACTTTTTATCTTCAGTGTTTATAAAGTTGAAGGAGCTTCTATGATGAATACCTTTGAACAAAACGATATCGTTATAGGAAGTCAAATTACTAAGATTGACCGTTTTGATATAGTAGTATTTAACGTTCCGGAAAAAAAGAAAAAATATATTAAGAGAGTTATTGGCCTTCCGGGAGATACCATTGAATATATTGATAATATACTTTATATCAATGGTGAAAAAATTGATGAGCCCTATTTAACAGACCAAGTAACACAGGATCTTAAAGTTGATTCGATCCCAGAAGGTTACTTATATTGCTTAGGCGATAATCGTAAAAGTTCGGTAGATTCAAGAAAAATCGGTTTAATACCTGAAAAAAAACTACTTTCAGAAATTAAAATAATCCTCTTTCCTTTTGACAAACTAACTACCTTCTAACCGAAATATAATAATTATAATAAAGAGGAGTTTAAACGATCGTTTAAACTCCTCTTTAAAAATATTTATTTTTGATCATACAAGGCACTGCCCACTCGAATGTAAGTCGCTCCTTCTTCTAAGGCGATGCGATAGTCCCGTGACATCCCCATACTTAGCTCTCCACAAGGAGCCCATGGATAATTCTTGCCAAGTATTAATACTTGTAATTCTTTTAATTCGGCAAAATAATGATGAAGTTCCGTTTCGCTGGCATCAATCGGCGCCATCGTCATTAAACCGACTATTTCAATTTTGTTATAGTCTTTAATGGCTTCTACCGCCTCTATGACACGATCCGGATCAAATCCGCCTTTCGTCTCTTCACCTGAAACATTGACTTGTAGAAAGCATTTTACTGTCCGATCTGCTCTTTTTTGAATTTCTTTGGCTAATGATAATCGATCCAGTGAATGTAAATAATCGATCTGATTAATAATCAATTTCACTTGACGAGATTGGAGGTGACCAACAAAGTGCCAAGTAATTTCTGATGCAATATCATTCAAAGCTTCTAGTTTTGCTAAGAATTTATCCGAGCGATTTTCGCCCATATCTCGAACGCCTAAATTATATAACTCTCTCGTCGTTTCAGCATCCACAAATTTAGTGATCGCCACCATATGAGTCGGATAGGTCGAAATGTCTTCGAGTACACTTGCTAAATTGGTTGCTAATATTTTTTTATCCACGTGATTCCTCCTAAGAAAATAGATAATAGTTTTCAAAAAGCCATGTAGCTAAATTGAGTATTAAAGGAATGGTAACAAGTGAACACATTGTTGTCAGTAAAACAATTTTTGCTCCACTTAAATAATCACCACCTACAATTTGACTTAAAAGAGCTGTCATCATAGCAGAAGGTCCAGCTAGTATCATTACTAAAATAAAAAAACTTTCAAAGGTTAAACCAGGGATGAACAATAGCATAATCAAATTAATTAAAGGCCAAATAATAAGCTTTATGCTAGCTATTTTCCACAATTTCCAATCAAGATAGTCAGATAAAGTAGCAATGTCTTCAAAATAAGCACCTAGAATAATCATAGCAATCGGGGAATAAACCTGATTTAATTGATGAATCCCTTCGGATACAACCGATGGAACAGAGATCTTAAAAACTTGAATGACTACTCCTATCAGAAAAGCAAACAGAATTGGACGAGCAGAGAATGTTATTTTTGGTTCTTTTTCTTTGGCTCTAATCATTTTTAAACCAAGTGTCCAAGAAAAGAAATTTGTAACTAGAAATAAGCCTGTGGTAATCATGACATAGGAAGGTTCGAAAACTGCTAAGGTCAGAGGAATACCAATAAAACCAACATTACCAAAGACTGTTGCAAACTTGGATACCCCATCCTCATTTTTCCCAAAATACCAATGCCCTACGTAGATCCTCATTAACAGAAAAATAATATAAATAATCATTGCTAAGAAAAACTGAGTCATAAGGTCTTGCTGAATCGGCTTAAAAAAAGCTTCGATAATTATCAAAGGGGTCAAATATTTAACAATTACCGTATTCAATTGACTAATGGTCGTTTGCGTCAGAAGTTCTTTTTTAACTAAACTAAACCCAATCACCGCTATGGAAATCAGTATAATTAATTGCTTAAAAATGATGAGTGCTAAATCCATATCTCCCTCAATCTTTCATAACATTTTACTAGATATTATTATAACTCAACTTATCCCCTGAAGGAAGTTACCACCAATCAAGTAGGAGGCTAGTCAACTAATGGCTAGCCTCCTACTCAATTTATATCTAACTTATTATTCTTCGTCCATAACATCATGTAAAGCATCTGCCACAAATTGAACATTCGTTCCAATAATTACGTGGGCTGCATTTTCTCCCATGATCTTAACACCCGCAGCGCCAGAAGATTTTATTTTTTCTTGGTCAATTACTGAGGTGTCTTTAACATTCAAGCGAAGTCGTGTCGCGCAATTGGTAAAGTTTTCAATATTGTCTTTACCACCTAAAGCTTCAAGAATGCGGCGAGCTTGTTGGTATTCTTTTTCGGCTTTTGAATCCTTTAATTCTTTAGAATCCTTTTCAGGTAATGAACCTTTTCGCCCACTTCCAGCATCAAAGTCTAAAGACAAAGGACCTTTTCTTCCTGGTGAAGCAATATCCAATTTTTCAATTAAGAAAGAGAAGACCAAATAATATAGACCGGCGAAAACTAAGCCTTGTAATATTAACATAAAGGGCTTGTTCGCTATTGGAATTTGTGAAGATAAAATAAAGTCGATTGCTCCGGCAGAAAAGCCAAAACCAGCTGTCCATTGCATAAAGGCAGCAAATCCTAAAGATAGCATTGATAAAATAGCATGAGCAAAATAAAGAACTGGGGCTATAAACATAAACGAAAATTCAATGGGTTCAGTAACACCTGTAACAAAAGCTGTGACTGCGCCTGCTAAGTATAAGGACCCTACTTCTTTACGGTAGCGAGGATCAGCCTTACGATAGATCGCTAAACCAGCAGCTGGTAAACCAAACATCATAACCGGGAAGAAGCCAGCTTGATACATTCCTGTAACACCCTTTTCACCTACAGATGCCCAGAAATTACCGATATCATTAATACCTATTAAGTCGAACCAGAAAACAGCATTTAAAGCATGGTGTAAACCGGTAGGAATTAGTAGACGGTTGAAGAAACCATATAAGGCTGCTCCGAACCAGCCCATCCCTGAAATCCATTCTCCAAAGCCTACTAGCCCTTCATAAACAGGTGGCCAGATAAAATATAATAATCCTGAAACAAAAATCATAGCAATTGAAGTCAAAATGGGAACCATTCGACGCCCAGAGAAGAAAGCAAATGCATCAGGTAATCTAGTTTTTGAGAATTTATTATAAAGTGATGAAGCGGTAAGACCGGATATAATTCCGATAAAAGCATTATCTATTTTTTCAAAAGAATAGGATAATTCTTCTAAAGGAATATTGACAATATCTGTTAATTTATCCGGTTTCAGTAATGTAGTAACCATTAAAAATGCGACTAAACCTGATAAGGCACTTGACCCATCTCGATCGTTAGACATACCTAAAGCAACACCCAAAGCAAATAGAATGCCTAAATTACTGAGAATGGTATCTCCAGCAGTCATCAATAAAGCACTGAACTGGTTCCCACCTTGAGAGTCAATTGCATAGCCGATCCCTAGCATTAAGGCAGCAACAGGTAGTACCGCAACTGGTAACATTAATGAACGTCCCAGTCTTTGTAAATATGGATACATATTTTTCACTCCTTTTTATTTATCATATATAATATACCTCAATTTCGAAGCGTTTACAATCATAAATGTAAATTTACATTTTAGTGTGAACACTAAAAGGAGGTGTTGGGCTAATTTTTTTAACGATCTCTTCTAAAATCTAGCAAAAAAAGAAACGACAAACCAAAAGTTTGTCGTTTGAATGTTTATATTTAAGATTATGCTACAACTGACACATTACTAGCTTGTAAGCCACGTTCTCCTGATTCAACATCAAAAGTTACTTTTTGGCCCTCTTCTAAAGTCTTGAAGCCTTCGTTATTAATCGCTGAGAAATGCACGAATACATCTTCACCATTTTCTTGTTCAATAAAGCCAAAACCTTTTTCTGAGTTAAACCATTTTACTGTTCCATTATTCATAAATGAAATCCTCCTTGCGCTGAGCGCGATTTTTTTGCAGATGTTACATAAGATAAAGAAAAGGATTAATTATGATAATGAATTAAGCTTTTAAATATTTTATTACTCTCTACTCAATTAAGTATACTGTAATTAGTCATATTAGTCAATCACTACTATCCTTCATGCTTTATAATTCGAAAAACGAACTTATTTTAATAAATTTAAGTGTGCATCTACAGCAGTTTGTAAGAAGTCTAAGGTATCTTGAGGAGCTTTACCATCGTTCAATAAATTAGCTGAACTTGGTAACATAACCTCAGGTTGTCCCACTGTTGGCATATTTAAAAATGAAAGAATCTTAACCAAATCTTTATTGGCTATTGAGCCACCCATAGCAGAAATTGAATGGGACGCAATTAAAGCTGGTTTGCCATTCCATACAGATTGTCCCCATGGACGAGAAGCAACGTCTAATGCATTTTTTAATGCTGCTGAGATTGTACGGTTATGCTCTGGAGTTACGAATAAAATCAGATCTTGGCGTTTCACTGCTTCACGGAAATCAGTGTAGGCTTGTGGTGAATTTTCATCCAAATCTTGGTTATAAAGAGGTAAGTTTGCAATATCTAAAAACTCTACTTCTGTTCCCTCAGGGTATAAAGTCACAATATTATCTGCCCATTGTTTAGAAAAAGAATTTTTCCGAGTTGATCCTACAATTACACCTAGTTTAGTCATATTTAATCATCCTTTTTATATGTATTTGTTCTAGTAGTTATTTTACTGAACATATGTATTTTATCTCGAATTCGGAATAAAAGCAAGAGGAATAGTTAATTTTTTTATATTTTATTTCTCCCAATGTGAAAGATCTGGTAGCATTGGAACTACTTCTCTGCGAAAAAAAATACGTCCTGTTCTTCCAGAATATTGTCCAATTTGATAGTCTCTAAAGCTAGTAGTGGCTTTGAAGGCTGGCATTTGATAAAGTTGTTTCATATAGCGCCATAAATTAGGGTAATCGCGCAATGAATGATGGAATAAGCCATAGATTGGCATATAAAGTAAATCATGACGGATTAAAGGGGTATATAATATTAAATCGGCTTCAGTCAATTGATCACCTAATAAAAACTGATTCTCAGCGAAATGTTGATCTAACTCGGCTAATACTTTAAAGTAAGCCTCTGCATTTTGATCAAATTCTTCTTGAGAGCGAGTATATCCCGCACGATTTGCTCCTCCCAATACTTCATCAATTATTTTTTGGATCCAACTATCAATCTCTGATCTCAAATTTTCTGGATAAAGATCTGGAGCATTGTCAGCATGAAAAGGTTTAAAACGGGTTGTAAAGTCTCTTAAAATATCTAGTGACTCAGAGTTAACCACTGTCTTAGTTTTAATATCAATTAATGCAGGTACAGAAAAAGGACCCTCATATTCTGGATCAGTATTTTTATAAAGTTCCGAAACATATTCAACTTCTAAAATCGCATCTTTGCCTCCAGTTTCATTAGAAAAATCCCATACTTTACTAGTTTTTATTGGACTAGCGATAGCTAGACTAACTACTTTATCCAAACCTAGTAATCTTCTAGCAATATCAGCCCTTTGAGCATAAGGACATGGAAAACTAAACACAAGACGATAACGATTTGCTTCTACTGGATAAGCAAAATCTTCTTTATATACTTTTGGCATAAAATCACTCCTTTGTCTCATTATAGCAGTCTCTTACTCTTCTTTAGAATTTAATGCTCACTATTCGTAATTAAATTGGCAAGATTATAAATAAATTCTTTACAATCCATTGGATTATACTTGCTAGGCCCCTTGATTCTTTTACCAGCTTTCCGCATTTTGTCCTAAATGTCTTTTGAAGAAAAGATGTTCTCTATTATATTCAATATATAATCTGTCAGAATGATAATTCACGCGATATTTTGAAAATAATAAAGAAGTTATGCCATAATCTTGAGTAATTATAATATTAGCTTTTTAGCATTGGGAAAAAATAATTAATCGTATCTGCAGCTGCTTCAATATAGATGGTCTCTACCAAATCAAAAACAAATATTCTATTTGAAAAATAATCTATTGTCGTTATAACAAAGACCTTAATCTTATAAGCTGAGCTATTTGAATGGCTTCAGCCTTCACAGGACAAGCATCTATTAAAATCCTCATAACTCCTATTGTTTCAAAAACGGGTTGGGACAAAAGCCTTAAAGAAAGTCCGGTCAACGATACAATCGTTAATCGGACTTTTTCGGTCCTATAATCTACGTAAATACACAAAGCAGCGAGCCTAGTTTGGAAAGTAACTTTCCAATCTAGGCTCGCTGTAAGTTTTGAGGCGACTGAGAAAACCTTTTATCCTAGCCCCTTTATAATGAAGATTAATTAGTCTTCAAAAACAGTTTGTTCTGTAACTTCGGTAGTTAAAGCTTTCAAAGCTTTGTCTACTAAGTGAGTACGTAATTTGTATTCTTCTTCCATTGATAATGAAGGATTACCTAGTGGGTGAGGAATAGCAATTGCAGGAACGATACGGTTAGCACCTACTGTTAATGAGATAGGTGTTACAGTTGCCATATGTACTACAGGTAAACCTGTTTTTTCGATTTCTTTTACCATTGTTGCTCCGCAACGAGTACAAGTACCTCAAGTGGAGGTTAGAATAACTGCATCTACATTATGGTCTACTAAGTCCTTAGCAATTTCAGAAGCAAATGCTTTTGATGATGCAACTGAAGTACCATTACCTACAGTAGTATAGAAATAGTTATGTAATTCGCCAATTTCTCCATTACGTTCTTTTTCACGTAAAACATCCACTGGAATAACACGATCTGAATCTTGGTTAGCATAAACTGGGTCATAACCACCGTGAGCTGTTTCATATTCGCCTTCTTTAAGGTCTTCAACACCAGAAATGTCATAACGACCATATTTAGAAGCTGAAGAGGATTCAATATGGTCAGGGTTACCAAATGGAACAATACCACCTGAAGTAACAATCGCAATTTTAGCTTTGGTTAAGTCTTTAATTGCTTTTCCTGGTTCTACATTATCAAAATCAGGCATTGGGAATTCAGTAGTGAATTCTTCACCAGCTAATTTCTTAACTAACATATCCACTGCACGTTTAGAACCGCGATCTTCTGTAAAGAAGTTTTTACGGTGACGCTCAAAGTATTCGTCAGTAATTGGGTCTAATTCTTGGTCTGTCAAGATTTTGTTAACAACATTTGCAATTGCAGGAATTGCTTTACGCATTGTTGCAGCAGAGTTACCAGTCTTAACAATGTAAGGAACTTTCTTATACATGTCAACACCAGGGTTCTCTTCATACATACCGGCAACAGCTGGTACATTCAATTCTTGCATAACTGCAGTTGCAACAGCTCCAGCAGCTACACCGTATCGTCCAGCGTTAAATGCAGGTCCAGTGATTACTAAATCTGGTTCAAATGACTTAATCATTTCGATTACTTCATTAATAGCATCTGTATTTTCATTAAAGTATGAGTCACCACATACCACAGTTCCAACGATTTCTCCATTTTCAGCAATTGCACCATTGATTCCAACACCTGGTCCTACAACACCATCTTGTTTGAATGGTTTTGTATCAGCTTTTTCTTCTCCACCGATACCAGCGTAGAATTGATTAATGTAATGAACTACACGTTTTTTTGTCATGGTTTTACCTCCTTATTTAATAATTATACGCCACGAGCTGTGCGTTTGTTGAAGCCTAATTCGTTTGTAGCACCAGTAATTGCTTGAATTTCAACTTCAATTTCGCCATTTTCACGTAAGCTTCCGTCAAATCCGCCGGCAATTGTATCAACATAATCTAATGTTCCGATAACTTTATCCATTGGAGGTAAAACAACTACTTCATTGGCATTTCCACCTGTTACAACTGCGTTTGCAGATTTATCAGCGTCTGCTAATCCTTGAGAAGCTCCATCGCGTCCAGCGTACTCATCAGTAACAATTACTGTTTTAACGCCTTCAGCTTCAATCTTCTTAGTATTCATGATCAAGTCAGTATCAGGGTTACCGAATCCTTCTTGAGAAACAATTACACCATCTAAACCTAGGAATGAACATAATTTAGATGTCCAATCAGATGAACGTTTCTTATCATTTAAATATACAGCTTCGTTTGTGATGATAACTCCCATAAAGTTGATATCTTTACCATGACGCTCATAAAGATCCTCAATGATCGGATTGTTTAAGTGGTGGTAAGTAGTATTCTTATCACATGCAGACACACAGTTACCAGAAATAACTGCTCCATCCATTACTTCTGTAGGATATAAAATTGAAGGAACAATATGCTTAGCATCAGTTCCATAAACATAAGTATCATGTAATAACCCTTGAGTTTGTAACATGTATACATAACCAACTTTTGGAAGATCAGGATATTCTGAAATTTGTTCCAATAGTGGTTTTGTTTCATAAGTTACCACTTCGTCTGCTTCTGTTGCTGCAGCTAATGTTCCTAAATGCTTAGCAACCTTCAATCCAGCTTCACGAACTGCTTGCTCATAAGCGTATGTTTTTACACCTTCAGCTGGCTCAACCACTAAACAGATGTTGATTAATTGGGAGAATGGTGTTAATTCAGCACCAGGCCCTTGCATATCAACAATACCTTCTTGAAATCCTACAATTTTACCAACTGTAGCGACCGCACAACCTTTTAATACATGAGTACGGCCTTCCCCAACGCGATCAACTTTGCTGACTACACCTGGGAAAACTTCTGATGTTGAATCTACTTTACCACGTGGCTCAATAACATCTTTAATAGGTGTAATACGTACTGACTCACCAGGTTTTGCAATTTCGATTGAAACATTAGCAATATGATCGTCTTCTAAAACGATATTTTTAATTTCTTCTTCATTGATGTATAAAACATTGCCTTCTACTTTAGATGAATCTGCAAGTTTTACATCGTTAATTTGAATTTTACCTAATTCAAGTTTCATTCAATCACCTCTATTGTTATTTTCTAAATTCAGGAGTTAGTTAAAGCGTAATTCTGGTGAAAAATGAATACGCTGAAGGGTACTCTCCATTAAATCTAAATCGATCGTGGCAAAATCCTCCAAGACTGAATCTAGCCAATTTGGAGTTGCTCGGTCCTTGATGAATTTTTCATAAACTGCGATGGCTTGTTCAATTATCTCGAGACTTTCTAGATCGATTTGTGATTGTTTAGTAGTAGTGATAATTATTGATTTGTAGAAAGTTTCGTTCGGTTTGATTGAACCACTCAGTGGATGAGTCAACAACACATAATGTTCATTAATAACGAGCTTTTTAGTCTCATAAAGAACATCACCATAGTCCCCATCAATAAAAATGATTGGACATTGGTCGATAGTTTCATTCACTTTTGGATTATTCGATATGATTTTCATGGTTTCACCTCTAGACGCCAGTGCTTGCCATTTAACTAAGAACGATTACATCGGACTTTTCTAAATGTTAAGAACAAAGCCAAAACTTGGCCGCACTCTCCTTAGTTCTTGTGAACATTATAACAAAAACAAAAAAAATTTACAACAAAATTCCCCAATAAAGTATATTTTCCAAATGTGTTCTGTTTATAAAATCAATATAAAAATCACCTAAAACTCTAACAAGTTTAAAAAAATTTATTAGATTAGTGAACAATATATTGGAATAGATAACTTGTAAAATGTGAGTGATTTAGACTCTAATTTAACAATTGGAGTAAGTTATCTTCAAAAATTGCATAGCCTTCTTTCGTTAAGTGGATACCATCAATAGTATATCTATCCGAAATCTTACCGTTTGAGTCATAAACTCGTTCCCATGTTAATAATTTTATTTGAAATCTTTTTGATAGTTTTCTAAGTTCTTGATTTACCCAAGTGATTTTTTCTGGTTTTAGTCTTTCGGTTTCATCGGTTTGAATAATTTCAGAAAGGACTATTCTTATTTTAGGGTTCAATTCACTAATAAAAACTAATAATTGTGTCAAATAGGTAATAATAGACTCTTTTTTCATTTGATAATAAAGTTCATTAATTCCAAACATAATAAGAACTGCATCACTTTCAACTAATTCATTAGCAATTTTTTTAGCCATCTGCAGGCCCTCTTTAGCAATAATACCTTGTTTAGATACGTTAATAATCTTCCAGTCTCCCATACTTTCTTTCTTATAAAATGAGAGAATAGAATGTCCTAAAAATATAAGCTTTTTCATATTTCCTCCATTTTGAATTTCCTAAGTTACCGATTCATATAATCTTATTATAACATCATTATAATTTTGTGAACAAGATCACATGTTTATGGGTTTATTAGTATTATTTAACTTAAATTGTTAGAATTATAAATAATTATCCATTATAATTAATATCAGTTAGAAACATTAAGCTATCTTATTGTTTTAGAAAGAAGGTTTAATATGACTAAAAATAAATATTTGTATTTAACATTTGATTCTACAACTGATGCCATAGCTGCTGAAGCACAATTTAAAGCCGCTAATATTAAAGGTCGTCTGGTTATGATTCCTCGAGAACTTTCAGCAGGTTGTGGAATGTCTTGGAGATCTGAACCTCATTTAAAGGAAGTGTTACTAACGGTTGCTGAAAAAAATAATATAAATTTGAAACAAGTAGAAATCTTATAGCTTCAGATTTTTTACAAAGTATATCTATTTTCTAGTATCAGCTATTTATTCAGTTCTTATATCTGTTATAATTATGGGTGTAAATTGTTAATTAAGGAGAATGAACATGTTAAAAACGATTAAAATTAATTTTGAAACCATCGAATTAATGGACTTCTTTTGGCAAACAGCTGCTCGTCGTGAAAAATTAACCGATTCTTACTTTTTAGATATAGCCAATCGTCCAGAAATGGAAGTTATCTATACTGAGGGATTCGATTCAAACTCAGTAAGAAAAGTTTTATCGGCCGTTATTAACTATGAACCAGTCAATGAAGCAACTAAAAAAGAATTAGAATTCTATCAATCCAACAAATTCTTTGCTGATGATCCTGGAAATGTCGAACTTACCCTCCCTACTGTTAAAACTTTAAATGTCGATGAAATGAAAGAAACTTTTTCAGGAGACACAAAGTATGAAGAAGTAAAAATTAATTTTGTTCCTGCATACGACATCGTGGATCAAATTGATGGTGATACACTGACAATTAATTTCTTCAAACTTGGTATTGATTTCACAGATTTCGAAACGGTACTCATAGAAGGTAAAAAGCTTAAGGACTATTTAGAAGAAAAACTTAAAGAATTACTCGAATAAAGCTTAAACCTCATTTGAGGATAACTTAATCGAGACCCTGGCTTCAGTCTGGGAGACTGGGCTAAAAGTCCTCAATACAACATAAAAATCAGCGAGCCAGAGTGCTTAGGCTCGCTGATTTTTGCTGTTTTGATTAAAATAATAATTCTTGCATACTATACATAATAGTAATTAACAGCTAGGATGCCGATAAAAAGGGGCTTTTATGGATAAAAACTAAACCGTAGCTAAATATAATATTCTACTTCATTTAAACTTTGATATTCCTATGGATCAGGAAGCGCCATTAATCAGTCAGTACTTTCGTCTTAAATGACCACCATCTCTTCCAAGATAAAGTTTATTTACTGATGGCACGAAGCTAGAAGCCGATGCTGATTAGCATTCCTAACATTTACGCTCAATCCTAGTTTGATGCTGAGATAGTATTTGGTCGCAATTTTATTGTGCGAAGAATAAAGCTCAGGGGAGAAAAGGGATAAAAAATAACCGGAGTCTCCTTACAATAACTATGAATCTCACACAATCACCCCACTATTTACAAACTTCCCGACATTTTGGGCTTGTTATTCACTATTCTTATTCATTAAACGACAAAAACAGTGGCGAATCTCATGTTTAATGATTCGCCACTGTTTTTAGGACTTTTTGCTCAGTCCCGTTTTAATTACTTATGTAAAGTGATTACATATAACCTTTTTCTTTAACAATTTCATTGGCTTTCTTAGCATTTGCGCCACTAATCATTACGATAGGACCTGAACATCCCATCCCTGATTCAGCGTAAATACCTTCTTTCCATAATGCTTTAACAGCATCTTCAAGGTCTAATACATCAATTCCGTTAATTTGAGCTGTAACTACTTCTTTAGCTGGTGCTTTAATTTCTTCCTCAGCTACAGTAGCCTTAGGTTGAAGTCCTTCACGAACATCCTTAAGACCTGCTTTTTTAGCAGATTCATATTCTTGCTTAGCTACAGTCGTTAATTTACCTTTAGCCATTTGGAAAGCATATTTTAATGCATTGGCAATAACAGGTGCTCCTGAAGCACGTGATACGATATTAATAATATGGTCGTATCCATCTCCAACACCTGGACCATATCCGAATCCAGTTGTTTCGTAAGTACCACCTGAAGTGTATGATCCGAATAGTTTCATTAAGATATTACCTGTTAAAGAATCACAAACCATTACGTCTGCAGAACCCAATAACAAGTCATTACCACGTAAAACTACGCCACCATCTGAACGAGCAGACTCGCCAAATGTAATATCATAGCCTTTTTCTTGTAATTGTCTTAAAGCACGTTCAACAGTATTAGCTCCGTCAACGTTCACAATTCCAACTGTTGGGTTTTGAATTCCTTTGGCTTTAGCCACTGCGATACCATTAATAGCGTTTAAGACCATTGCTTCTGTACGGACAGTAGCTGTAGTACCAGTAGTTGTAGCAATGAACATTTCACGCCCTAAAGCAGGTGAAATTACACGGCCTACAGTTGATACACCAATCGGGAATGTATGGTGAAGTGTTACTGCCCCATGAATAGTTCCATCATTTAATAATTTTTCAAGCGTTTCTTCAACCGCTGATTCATCATTAGCTTCATAATGTTCGTATTCTTCAGTCCAGTCTAATTTTTCAC
Source organism: Facklamia sp. P13055 (assembly GCF_050409445.1). Classification (NCBI taxonomy): domain Bacteria; kingdom Bacillati; phylum Bacillota; class Bacilli; order Lactobacillales; family Aerococcaceae; genus Facklamia; species Facklamia sp. P13055. Next base: position 17,970 of record NZ_JBNUPL010000001.1, on the reverse strand, counting down.
CAATCAGAACGACTTCAAATAGACCTTCTGATTTTGCCAGAGCAGCTGCTTCACGCATAACATCAAACCCTAGTTCAGAGCCATTGATGGTTAGACCAATCTTAATAGATGGTCCAACTTGACCGCTCTCTAACGTATGAGCTAATTCGTTTATAACATCTTTAATTGCTTGATTCACTTGGTTAGACATGCGTATTGCTCACCTCTATTCTTCTTCTGATGAAAAGTTTTCAGCAAATTGGCGTAATGCCTTAGCAACTTCTGCTTTAACAACTTCTTTCAAGTCGCCGTCAACAGCTGTTTCAACTTCTCCTGAGTTACGTTCAATAATTATTGATACCCCGTCAAATAAGTTAGTCATACGTCCTAAGAATAATGAACCCTTACCAACGATCATTGCCCGATTAATACCTGAATCACTTGTCATATCGTCATAAGCGAATCCTAGGTAAGGAGCTCCTGAAGGAATATGACCTTGAGTTGGTGCCCAACCAGGAATTCCTTTTTCTGCAACAAAGTTAGCTAAATCAGCACGTTCTAATTCTTTACGTAATACTCCTACCGCACCAATCATCTTAAGGTTAGCAGTTGGCACATCTCCAGCACCAGCAGATTTAGTAATATCTGGGTTTTGCATTTCAACTGAGAAAATGTCAACATCTGGAATAGTTAAGCCTGCTTTATCTAAAGGATCTCCTACCAAAGCAGTCATAACCGCTTGAGGTGAAGAACCAGATGAAACAGTATGACGTCCAGTAACATCTGTACGGATCACTGGGCTCTTTCCATCGTTTTGAGAAATTAAGTAGGCCACACCAGCTACTGAATCCTCTAATAATGGCATATCTTTTTCATAATGAGATTTACCATTCATACCTAATTTAGCAGTAGAACCTCCGGCAACAACCGCTACTGCTTTATATGTTCCAGCTCTTACTAATGAAGCTGCACTGATCAAGGCATGTGTTGGTGCCCCACAGAAAGCACGTAAGTCAGATCCTGAAGCATTTTTTAGACCGCAAAGCTCTGCAATAGCTTTAGCCATGTTACCCCCACCACGCTGGTTCATGTCGCCGATTGCTTCTTCTGATGCCTCAATCACATATTCAATGTCTTCAGCATTGATATCTTCAGTATCTCGTAATAAGTGGCGTAAAGATAAAACACCTGAAGCTTTGTTAACTAAGTTTTCTAGCATGATATGAGCATTTAAGTTAGGGTCAATATCGTGGGCACGTGAAACCACGCCGACTAATTCACCTTCATAATATAGTCCCTCAGCTTCATACTCATCGATATGTTTTTGTAACCATTCAGCCGATTCGGTGTTTTTAATCTTGTCCACATCATCTTTAAAGATTTCATTTTCTGCCATAACTTCTTTTACCTTAGCAGCAAATCCTTCTTCAAGATATACTAAGTCAAATACGTCTACGATTGAAAGTAGTCCGTAAAATTCAATCTCTGGCATAATTTCGCCACGTTTTGAGTAACGTCCACCTTCAGCTTTAGTTTTGAAACGTGGTTCTTCAATTTTTTTCAATTCAGAATAATGCATATTATTAATATACGTTTGGTTATTAGGGTCTGTTAGAACCTCTTCGTAACTACGTAAATGTTTATCTATATTCTTAAGATATTCAGAATCTGGAGTGGTGATGCGCTCAGTGGTTTGAGTCGTACCATTATGAATTAACATATTAGGTGTATGTGCTAGAGTATAAGCTGCACCTTTCAATACTGGAAGAGTCATTTGCATTCTCCTTTTTTATGGTTAGTTTATATTGTATATTATTTCACATATCTGTTAAAAAAGCAAGTCTTTAGAACTCTCTGAATAAAAAAGCCAGCATAAGCAAACTGCTTTTACTGGCCCTCCTTTTAGATATAATTTTTAAAAATTATACTGAATATTTAGAAAATTGATCGCGAATTGATTTCATTTCTTCAGCGATTGAATCAACATCTAATACCATTTCCATCATACCGATTTGTTCATCGTAAATGTCTGGATCAGCGTATTCTTTGAACTCTGGTTCAGTTGCATGGTATACAGCTAAACCTAGAGGTGTGTTTGTTAAAGCACCCGCATAAGTTGGGTCTCCGTTGGTAACTGTTTCAGCTGCTAGACCAGCAGATTCTGCTTCAGCCCCACCTAAGATTACAACAAGATTTTCTGCACCGTGTTTTTCAGCAGCTTCTTTAATACGACGTTGGTTTTCCAAATCCATGGCTCCTGCAGCCGTTCAAACGAAGCACTCTGTTGATGACATTAAAATCTCAACTGGTTTACCTTCTAAACTAGCTTCGATTGCTTGTCCTGGAATACCGTCACGGTCTCCAATGATCAATAATTTTTTATTATCCATTGACATAATGTTACCTCCTAAGATATTCGAAATAAAATGTTCGCAACAACAATATATCACTACTATGACTGTAGTATAACCCTAGCTTTCATATTTGTCAAACCAATTTATAAACGATTACGTTTTATTCATTATTCACTAAATCCACCCTCCAAAAACACTTTAACAGCAAGCTTTAAGCATTTATTTAAATTTATAATAAATAATTTTTTAATAAGCATGTGTATCAATTTTAAGCTATAATAATGACAGATTTAGGAGGTTTTTCCATGAAGGTCTTACATGTTTTAGCCCAGCTACCTGCTCAAACAGGTTCTGGCATTTATTTTCAAAATTTAATCACGGGCTTAAAAGATAAAGGCATAGATAATGGCATTATCTACGCCACTCAACCCCCTTTTAAAGAATTATTGCAAACAGATAATTGTTACCCTGTTCATTTCCAATCCAATGAACTCCCCTTCTCAATTGTCGGTATGTCAGATGTGATGCCTTATCAAAATTCTATTTATTCTCAATTAACAGATCAGCAGACTGAACAATGGCAACAAGCTTTTATTAAAAGATTAATGCAAGCAAAAGAAGAATTTCAACCGGATATTATCTTAACCCATCATCTTTGGTACTTAACTTCTTTGGTGCTAGATACTTTTCCTGAAATTCCGGTGATTGGTATCAGTCATGGAACGGATATTCGGCAAGCTAGACGCCACCCTCATTTAAAAACACGCTATTTGGGTAATATGAACCGGCTGGCTTTGATTTTTTCTTTAACTCAAGATGATCGTGACAATTTAATCGAGGAGTTTCAAATTGATGCTGAAAAAATTATAGTTACCGGCAATGGTTTTAATTCTGCCATTTTTAATCTAGAAGGTTCACGAAAGTCTAAGCAGTCTTCAATAAATTTAATCTATGCTGGTAAAATCACTCGTTCTAAGGGTGTCTTTGAATTAGTTCTAGCTTTTGAAAAAGTCAAAAAATCTTTTCCTCAAAGCCAACTGTTACTAATTGGTAACGGCGATCCTAGTGAAATTAAAGAATTAAAAACAATTGTCTCTTCTTATGGAATAGAAGATATTCACTTTCTTTCAGCACTTCCTCAATTAGAATTAGCCAGTTGGATGAAAAAATCTGATATTTTTATTCTGCCATCATATTATGAAGGTTTAGCAACTATTTGTTTAGAAGCCATGGCTTGTGGTTTGCGTACAGTAGTTTCTGAATTAGCCCCTTTAAAGAATTTCTTAGCTGATGAGATTAACCAATCTCAATGGATTGAATATGTTCCGCTTCCACGCATTGTTGACCAAGATAAAGCACATCAAGAAGATATCCCAGAATTTATTGCAAACTTAAGTCAATCTATTATTTTACAAATAAATCGATTACAGTCGCAACAAGCCATCGATCCTCATATATATGATTTAATAATGCAATACTCATGGGAACGTTTAATAGATAAACAATATCATTGCATAAACTTCTTATTTAAAGAAAAAGATAAAGCATAAACTTTAAGACTGCAGGCAAAAACCCTTCAAATGTTTACTGTCTGCATTGGCTGACGTCATGGAAATCACCCGTTTTCTTTTTATTATACATGACAAAAATCCGTCCCTAACACTGTTACCACAGCGGGGACGGATTTTTACTGGGTGTTGGCGTAATTTATGTTGTCGCCTCTTGGTCTTCAATCTTAAACCTTATTCTTTTATTTACAATTGTTTTAAATAACTAATGATTTGCTCCATGTCTGCTAAAGAAAGTGTGCGAACATCAAATTGTACATGATTTTGCTGAACACGTGCTATAACTGGCTTATCTTGACTCCTTAGGTAAGATTCAATTTGACTTGCCGACAACTTTCGGTGGTCGACTTGAACCAAGATGGTTGATAGTGTTGATCCAGGGTATGATCCTCCCCCTACTTGCGATTGTCCTTCTATCAAATCTACTTGCCAAGAACCGGCTAATTCCCCAATGGCTTGTTGGAATTTTTGAGCCTTTTTAAGTAATTGTTCACGATCTTGGCTAATCATTTGTAAGACTGGTATTTTGCTAAAGGCCAGTTCTGGATTTAAATATTGTCGCATGGTCACTTCCAAGGCTGCAAGCGTTAGCTTGTCAGTTCGTAAGGCACGAGTTAATGGGTGGGCACGCATCTTATCTAACAATTCTTTTTTACCAACTATAACCCCTGCTTGCGGCCCACCTAGTAACTTATCGCCAGAGAAAGTTACTACATCGTATCCCGCTTGAATGGCTTCTTGAACCGTTGGTTCATAAGGCAGACCAAATGTTTGCATATCCATAAATAGGCCTGAACCTAAATCGTTTAATGCAAGAAGACTGTGTTCATGAGCCAAGTCTACTAGTTCTTGATCATCCACTTTTTCAGTAAAGCCAACTAAATGATAATTGGATGTATGGACTCTTAATAAAGCTCCGGTCTCTTCATTGATAGCAGCTTTATAATCACTAAGGTGTGTTTTGTTAGTAGATCCTACTTCATGGAGCAGGGCTCCTCCACGGGTTATCACATCAGGTATCCTAAATGAGCCGCCAATTTCAACCAACTCACCACGAGATATAACCACTTCTTTAGCTTCTGTTAGGGCTGAAAGCATTAAAAGTACTGCTGCAGCATTATTATTAACTACTAACGCATCCTCTGCACCTGTTATTTGTTTCAATACATCTTTTAAGTGAGTGTATCTAGAGCCACGTCTGCCCTCTTCTAAATCATACTCTAAGTTAGAGTAATTGGGCCCTAAATCAACAAGAGCATCAATAACTGTTTGAGATAAAGGCGCCCGTCCTAAATTGGTATGTAAAACTGTTCCGGTGGCATTAATTACTGGTTTAAGAGAGGGATTCAGTCTTTTAGCTAAAGCTTCTTCAATGTGTTTTATCACACTTTCAAACTCTAATGAACTAGCCTCAGTAATCTCCCCACTTAAGACACCTTGCCTGATAAAGTCAATTTGTTTTTGAATACTTTCTTTAACATAAGCTGGATCTAATTTTTCGGTCCATTTTCTAATACGTTCATCTTGTAGAACTCTATCAACTTTTGGTAGTGATGATAATAAATGTTTCATCAAATGAAAGCCTCCTCAATCTTTTGCAGATATTTAGGGTTCATTACACGTACATCCTCATTTCTTATGGTTATCCCACGCTTATCGAAATCCTCTAACAGTAAGAGAGTGTATTTACGACTGGTTCCTAAAAGGTTTCTAAAATCTGCCAAGGCAATTGTATCATGTTCTTTAAGGAAATCTCTCAACCTTTTGAGCGCCTCATTATAGTAAGAAACGTGAATCTCAGTTTGCTTATCCAAACGGTAAAATTCATTTTGTTTACGCATCAACCTATAAACTTCTCGCATGTTTTTATCTTTACCAACCACTTCTTCAAAAAGTGGCGGTGCGAAAGGGGTTTCAGCTAATTTTGCTTCAATAGCTTTTCTTGCTTTCGCTTGAGCTGGCGTAATAGCAATCGAGTGGTCAACTAAGCGAATTAAATCGCCCTCAATTACAAAGTGGCCCTGACCAACTATGGTTTGAATGATTGCATTCAGCTCCTTAGGTGCAATTTTATTAAAGCGTGAACGGAATTCTTCTAAGGACATACCAGCAATCATATTATTCACCTGGTGAAATTCTGATAATGTTTCTTCCATTTCTTTTTGAATGGCATCAAATGAAACTCGGGCCATATAGAACTGTCCAAATTTCATTAAGTCGCCGGCTTCGACCATCTCTTTCACATATCCTTCAATCGTACGCATTTCTTCATTCAGATAGTCAGCCATTTCTTTAATGGATGTAAAGCCGGCAGAACGATGGGATAAGAAATCCAATAACACATCTGACATAGTGCCTGATTCTAGCACTTCTAATGACTCAATGACATCTTGATTGTAACGTTTATGTTTCTTAGGGGTAGGATCGAGAACCTCGCCCCCTCCGATTGTAATTACAGGTGAATAATTTCTTAAAATAAAACGATCGCCTTTCTTTACAGCAATTTGTTCTTCTAAACGTATTTGCATAAAAGCTGTCTGTCCCGGTTGAACTTTTTCAACGCCTAAGGGTACAAGTCTACCAATAACTTCACGCGTTCCAATATGCACATGTACTCTATCCCAAAGTTCCATCGGTTGGCTGGCATCTTTAAGACATTGCACCTTGGTGTCCAACATATATGAAGACTCTAAAGGCGCTGCACTTAGGACATCGCCACGACCAATTTGATCAAGGTCGACCTTGGTTAAGTTGATAGCGGTCCGATTGCCAGCATGCGCCTCTTCTTGATCTTGTTCGTGAATTTGAATTGTACGGATCCGAGTTGGTATGCCAGATGGATAAATCGTTAAATCGTCACCTACTCGAATAGAACCATCAATTAGAGTGCCTGTTACGACAGTCCCAAATCCTTTAACAGAAAAAGCGCGATCAACATTTAAGCGTGCCGGTAAGGATTCATTATCCCGTTGAATCTTCTCAACCTTTTCAGCCAGTAAGGCCTTTACTTTTTCAATACCAATGCCTGAAATAGCGTCCGTTTCAACGATAGGTGCGTCTTCCAATGGCGTTCCTTCAAATTGTTCACGAATATCTTCGTAAACTAGTAGTTTAAGCTCTTCATCTGCATCCGCTACCTTTGTTAAGACAATGATGAAATCTTTAATACCTAACAAGTTAAGGACAGAAACATGTTCTTTAGTTTGCGGCATTATGCCTTCGTTCACATCAATCACTAGCATTACTAGATCAATACCGGCCGCACCTGCTAACATGTTTTTGATGAACTTTTCGTGTCCGGGAACATCTACTATACCAACTCGTTCCCCATTATTTAAATCAATATAAGCAAAGCCTAAATTGATAGAAAGGCCACGCTGCTTCTCTTCCTTAGAAGTATCTGTTTCGATACCTGTTAAGGCTTTGATGAGCGTGGTCTTTCCATGATCAATATGGCCTGCCGTTCCTAAAACGACATTTTTCATTAAGTAATTCCTTTCTTATCAACTAACTAGGGTCTTACAACTCGGTCATAAGATCTTAATTGTTCAAGAATATAGCGCATATTGGTTTCTTCACCGACCGCAAGCTTGTCTTTTAATTCGTAGAACGAAACACAAGTCCCACAAGCTTTAACTGCAACCCCTTTGTCAAGGAGCGTTTGTAAATCTTCGACGGTGTCAGCACCTTCTGCTGCTAAGGTTACTCCACCATTGTATAATAAAATTTCTTTTGGTAGTTCTTCTTCTTGAGCTAATACACTAATAAACGATTTAATTAGTGTACGACCTAGATCATTATTACCTTCTCCTAGTTTGTCACTTGCAATAACTACAATGTAATCAGTCAAATTATTTCCTCCTAAACTTCACTTATTTTACCACAATTGCCTTGTCTTTTTTTTCAACCATATAACCAATATGAGCGGCTTGAATGGATTTTTCTTTATAAGCCACTAAAATTGCTTCTAGCTGATCTTCAGGAACTGTTATTAATAAGCCTCCTGAGGTCTGTGGATCAAATAGCACTTCCTCCATGGTTGAATCCTCAATTTGAAAATCAATATTCTTAGCATAATGAGCGCGGTTACGTTTGGCACCACCAGTGGTTAAATGTTCTTTAGCTGCTTGGTAGGCACCTTCAATAATTGGTATTTTATCGGCAAATATTTCTGCCGTCAACTGCTCATCACACATCTCCATCAAATGACCTAAAATGCCAAAGCCAGTTATATCTGTACATGCGGTAGCTTGATAATCCAACATGACTTCAGCTGCATACTTATTCAAAGTTGTCATTAATTCAATTGCTTCATCAAAAGCCTTTTCATCAATTAATCCTTTGTTATGTGCAGTGGTTACAATGCCTACTCCCAATTTTTTAGTCGCAATGATAGCATCGCCAGCTTTTGCACCATTGTTGGTAATTATTTTATCAGGATGCACAACTCCTGCTACTGCTAAACCATATAGCGGTGTGGATTGACGAATCGTATGTCCTCCCGCTAGAACTCCTCCAGCTTCTAAGACTTTTTCAGCTCCCCCACGTAGAATTTCAGCTAAATTTTCGAGCGGTTGACTGTCATCAGGATAAGCTACTATGTTGAGTGCCGTAATCACTTTTCCTCCCATTGAATAAACATCCGATAAAGCATTGGTTGCTGATATTTGACCAAAAACATATGGATCTTTGACCATTGAAGGGAAGAAATCAGTTGTTTGAATAACTGCAACATCCGGTGAAACTTGGTAAACTGCTGCATCATCACTAGAATCATAACCTACTAGTAAATTACCATCAAATTGCTTGGGTAATCCTTCTAAAATTTCAGACAAACTGCCTGGTCCAATTTTAGCGTTTCATCCACCACATATTTCTAATTCATTCATTTTTTCTTTATCTATCATTTATATCTCCCCACTTCCTTTTATGATAGTCCTATTATAGCCTTTTTAATTATTGTTTTCAGTAATCAAAAACTTGGATTTATTAGTTTTCATAATAAAAGCAGCACAAGTCTGACTTGTGCTGCTAAGTTAAAATTTTGATTAGAACTCAACTTTTTCAGATTTAACACGACCTTTTTCATTAACATAGTATAAGTCTACACGGTCAGTGAAAGGTGTTGCGTCTGCTCCTACACCATCTTTACGAAGTGAAACTTGTAAAGCTTTATGATCAAAGCCTTCAGTTTCTTTGAGAACTGATTTCATAACCTTCATGATAGAGATTGGTGTTTCAGGTTCTTTTAATGTAACGATTGCTTTACCTTTTTTCAATGCTGCTGCAACTAAATCTTCAACTTGATCAGCTGGCGCTCCAAAGATTAAATAGTAGTCGCCTTCTTTTTCTAAGTCTTCAGCTTTACGAACTTGAACAGAATCATGCGTTTTCTTAGCTAATTGCATGATGTTAGCCATCAAAGGGCGAGATCCAGTTGAGCGGTGTCCAGCAATAATTACTGAAGATTTTTCTGCAAAAGCCTCTTCAATTGCGTTTGCTACTTTCTCGTTAAATAATCCATCTTCAACAAATTTACCTAAAATTGCGTTCATAATTAAACCTCCATATAGTTAGTTATGTGTATAGGTTCACAATATCACAAATTTTACATTTTGCAAAGGGGTTGGCCTCATCTTTTCACTTATAAACAAAAGATGTGAATTTTTATTTATTTAGATTTATAATAAAAAAGACTTTATTTAAAAGGAGCTAGTCCGATATCAAATAAGCACCTACTAAAAATGCTTGCTAATCGTATCAAAAAGTCAGCCGCTGACTTTTATCATGAGATTGTTATAGAAAAATAAAAACACAGCTAGATAATAATAAATTAAGACGGACTATTGGATAATCTGTTGAAAATATAGCTTTTGCACCGGAGGAATCAAATATAAGGTTAGGTTTCGCCAATCCTCATGAGAAAGCTAAACCTCAATTAGGTGAAACAGTCGTCGATTTAGCTTGTAGTAAAGTTTTTGATGCTTTTTATTGCGGCTAAAACGGCTGGTAAAGAATGAACATCTGCACTTAATGGTATTAAAGTCCCACTACTTGACCCGATGGCTGTCTCACCAGTATTAGCCAGTGCGCCAATTACTGCACCTTCACCACCGATACACGTTAGAATAAATGGTCATCCTAAAGGTCATCTTATTGCATAAATTAATGGTTCACCCATTCCAAAAATACCTACTGGTAAGCCACCCTTTATCATTGAGATCAATTACTTGTTCTGACGATCTTTAACTCTTAAAAAGCTTCTGTTATGTATGAAAATGAGAAGCTGACTGAGTACAATCTTCTACTTAATTTAGACTTTGGTCTTCCTAAGGATCGTGAAGCGTCTTTAATCAGTTTGTTCTTTCGCTTTAAAAGACAATCATCTCTTCCAAGTTAAAGTTTTATTTCTTGACGGCACAAAGCTGTATGCGCCGGTGCTGATAAGTATTCCTTGCGCTTATGCTCAACCTAAGATTGTTGTTGAGAGAGTATTCGATCGCAAGAAGGGTGTAATTCTAGTATGCGAACAGCTTGGAGGAGAAAAAAGACAATAAATAACCTGGGTCTCTTCTTAATGGCTATAAAACTCACCCAATCAGTTCATTATTTACGAACTTCCCACCCCTTTAATGCTTGCTGGTCACTATTTTTATTCTTTAAACCACAAAAACAGTGGCGAATCTCATATTTGATGATTCGCCACTGTTTTTAAGGCTTTTGGTCCAGCCTCTTAATTGTTTAATAAATTATAATAACAATTTTTAATGATAAGAACCTTGGTGCCATAAGGACACTTGCCCTTGCCGTAAAGATTGTTGAACATCAATAATCCTTTGATTACTACTTCCTCTAAATTGCAAACTGAGGTCTTTTTTGTCATTATCAAAGCGACCGTCGACAAGCACATCCACTAATGACAAGAGTTCTAGTTTATCAGAGGAATCTTTTAATAGCTCTTCCCAATAATAACCCGACCAAGACCAAATGTCTTTACGGTCTCCATAAATAGATCGCACTTTTTTGACTAAGGGAATTAGAATTGGTGTAGAAAGAAAGGGTTCGCCACCCAATAAGGTTAAACCTTGAACATAATCATGGGCTAAATCTTCAATAATCTGATTTTCAAGTTCTTTAGTATAAGGCACACCATAATTGAAGTTTTGGACCCGACGATTAAAACAACCCTTACAATTAAAGAGGCAGCCGCTGACATAAAGACTATTACGTACTCCTTCCCCATCCACAAAATTAAAAGGTTTATAGTCTGCTATCTTTCCTAAACAATAATCTTGGGCTAGCCATTCTTTTGGTTTAGGATTTTTGAAATTTTCAATCACTGGTCACACATTCTTTCGGTTAAATGTTTTTGACGGGATTGAATCTCCTTATGACGTCCTTTGACCATCGGTCTTATATTCGGATTACCGAGGTAACCACAGGTTCTCTTCACTACATCACAAGTTTCAGGATTACGATTGTCACATTGCGGACAAGCAAAACCTTTTTCTGTAGGATTAAATTCTCCTTGGAAGCCACATTCATAGCAATGATCGATAGGGGTGTTGGTCCCTAAATACCCAATTTTGTCATAGGCATAATCCCAAACTGCTTCTAAGGCCTTAGGATTTTGACGTAAATTGGGATATTCACAATAATGAATAAAACCTCCTGAAGTATATGGAGCATAGTCCTTTTCGAAATCAATTTTTTCAAAAGGATTTGGACTTTTACGCACATCATAATGAAAAGAATTAGTGTAATAATCCTTGTCTGTCAAATCCTTAATAGCACCAAATTTAGCTCGATCTAAACGGCAGAAGCGATCCGTCAAGGACTCACTCGGAGTCGAATAAACAGAGAAATGATAATCGTATTGCTGAGCTAATTGATCGGCCTTCTTTTTAAGTTCTTGGATTACTTTCAATGAAAAAGTTTTAGCCGCGTCATTCTGCTCCCAATTAGAACCAAAGAAATAAGCCGTAATCTCATACAGACCAATATAACCTAAAGATATGGTGGCGCGCTTATTTTTAAATAATTGGTCAACATTCTCATCAGCTTTCAGATAATGACCAAAAGCTCCTTCACGGTATAGAATTGGAGCATTCTCCGTCTTAGCTTGTTTGACTCGCTCTGCTCGATACACAAGAGCTCGACCGACAACTTCCAGGCGATCATGCAACAATTCCCAAAAATTATCGAAGGAATGATCCGACTCCATAGCGATACGGGGAAGATTTAAGGTGACTACCCCTAAATTCATTCGTCCACTATTTACTTCTTTTCCTTTTTCATCTTGCCAACCTTGAAGAAATGATCGGCATCCCATTGGCACTTTAAAGCTTCCAGTTAGTTCCTTGATCTTATCATACATTAGAACATCTGGATACATCCGATTACAAGCGCACTTGAGGGCTAATTGTTTAATGTCATAATTGGGATCTTTCATTAAAAGATTAGTTCCCTTGCGTAAGCTGAAAACTAATTTAGGAAAAATAGCTGTACGGTGTTCTTTACCTAAACCATTCAAACGAATTTTCAATATAGCTTTTTGAATTTCGCGTGCATACCAAGATGTTCCTAAACCAAATCCAAGTGTAGTAAATGGTGTTTGACCATTTGATGAATAAAGTGTATTGATTTCATACTCCAAACTCTGCATGGCATCATATATATCTTTTTGCGTTTTATTCTTAGCAAAATTCTCAGCCTGTTGAGGATCATCCGTCAATTCTTTAGCTAAGCTAAGATTCTTCTTAAAATTTAAATCCGCATAAGGAGCCAGCACCTCATCAATTCGATCAATCGAGCATCCCCCGTATTGACAAGAAGAAACATTGGCAATAATTTGAGCAATTTGTGCTGTAGCTGTATTGATAGATCGCGGACTTTCCACTTCTGCATTCCCTATATGAAAACCGTGCTTCAGCATAGTCTCAATATCAATCAAGCAGCAATTAGTCATTGGACTATAGGGCGAATAATCTAGATCATGAAAATGTATGTTCCCCTTCAAATGTCCATTAGCTACTTGCTCGGGCAGCATATTCAAGCCAATGGCTTTGGCCGTAACCCCACAGGTAAGGTCTCTCAAGGTGTTAAAAACACGACTATCCTTATTGGCATTTTCATTGACTAAAGTCGGATCGCGTTTAATCAGTTGATCCATACGGTCCTGTAACCGCATCTGCGATTGATAGTCTGCTAATTTAGTTTCAGCAAAAGCGACATATTTATTTGCGGCTGTTTCCAATCCTCGCTTGTTTAATTGCTCAATAACCGATTGCTTGATGTCAGAACTGTTCATCAAGTGAACAACTTGTCTTTCTATTTCATTACATATACCTTCAATTAAAACATGGTCTTTGGTATCTAACGCTTTTTTTAGTGAGGCTTTTAGTTTCCCCCTAATAAACTTTTCAATACTGCCGTCTCTTTTATTTATTTTAATTCTAACTTTACTCGATTGTTCTTGTTTTAATGTTGCAGTTTGAACCATTGTCTTATCGTCACTCCTTTATAAATACTGGTAATCTTCGTCCTCCATTGCTTCTACTCGGCCCATTAAATAACCGGAACCTACTTGAGAGAAAAAATCATGATTAGTTGTTTCTGTCGACAGACCGTTATAGACTATTGGATTAATATCTTGCGCACTCGCTCCATCAAATACTGCTTCAAAGCCTAGATTTTGTAATGCCTTATTGGCATTATATTTAACAAAGCAATCTACTTCTTCTACCCAACCAATCTCTGTATATACCTCCTGAGTATATTGGGTTTCATTCATATAGAGATCAAACACTAAATTATAGGCCCATTCTTTAAGTTGAGCTTGTTCTTGATCACTTAATTCTTGATAACCTAATTGAAATTTGTAGCCTAGATAGGTTCCATGAACCGACTCATCACGAATAATTAGCTTGATAATTTCAGCCACATTGGCTAGTTTATTATTTCCTAAATAGTACAAAGGGGTATAAAAACCACTATAAAAGAGAAAGGATTCTAGAAAAACACTGGCTATTTTTTTCTTGAGGCCGTTAATTATTTGTTCTTTACTCTCTTTTCCAGAAGGTAAAAGATAAACATCTTCAATTACTTTAGCCTTGTACTGCAAGGAGGGATGATTATTCCCCCACTCGAAGATTTCATCAATGGTAGCTGAATCGTTTAAAGAAATAAAAATAGTCGAATAAGATTTGGCATGGACTGATTCCATAAATAAAATATTATTCAGCACTGCCTCTTCGTGAGGGGAGCGAATATCATTTCGCATGACATTTGCGCCTTCTTCTGATTGCAAAGTATCTAAAAGAGTCAATCCCACAAAAGCTTTATTGACCACATCTTTTTCAACCTCAGTCAGTGAACGCCAATCTTTCAAATCGTTTGAAACTGGAATACGCGTATCTAGCCAGAACTGAGAAGTTAATTTTTCCCAAGTCATTTTATCTACTATGTCTTCAATACGATTCCAATCAATAGCTTGATAATGTAAATAATTGGTCATAATTTCCTCCTAAATCATACATGACTCACATTGATTAGCTCCAACAATCTCACCATCCAGACTATGTGTTCGGACATAGTAAAGTGACTTAATCCCTTTAGAGAAGGCATAGTGACGTAAAATATTCAAATCACGTGTAGTCATTTGATTAAGCCCTGCTTTTTTCCACTCATAAAGACCTGCTGGAATCTCTGATAGCATAAATAAAGTCAAAGACATTCCCTGGTCAATATGCTTTTGAGCGGCGGCATAAACATCTATAATTTTTCTTTGATCCATCTCGTAAGCTGTTTGATAATAGGGCAGCGTTTCATTTGAAAGTCCTGGAGCTGGATAATAAATGGCCCCATTTTTCTGTTCTTGCCTTAATTCCATTCGATGAGTAATCGGGTGTAAGGAAGCAGAAGTTTCATTAAGGTAAGAGATTGACCCATTCGGTGCAACAGCTAAACGATTACGATGATAAAGACCATCTACTTTAACCTTAGCTGCTAGATCTTGCCAATCTTTAGGAGTGGGTAATTTTACAGCTTTGAAAAGTTCAGCCGCTGCCATTTCTTCAAATTTAAAAGCTTCCTCAATATAAGGAGCAAAATAAGACCCGTCTGCATATTTTGATTGCTCAAACTTGTGGAATGTCTGCCCTTTTTCTTTTGCTAATTTATTAGATGCAAGCAAGCTATAGTAGTTGAGAGCCATAAAATACGCTTCAATAATTTCGATAGATGCTTTAGACCCATAAGTGATTTTATTTTTTGCTAAGAGAGTGTGAAAGCCCATCGCTCCTAAGCCAATAGTATGATAAAGATCATTACCATTTTGAACCGTTGGCACTTCGGCAATTTTAGTTTTATCAGAAACGGTGGTTAAAGCTCGCACAGCCACTTCTACTGACTTACCAAAATCAGGACTGGTCAACATTTTTTCCATGTTAGTGGAAGCTAAGTTACAGGAAATATCGCTACCTAATCTTTGATAAGATAAATCATCGTTTAAGAGTGAAGGTTCTTGAACTTGAAAAATCTCTGAACAGAGGTTGGACATAATGATTTTTCCATGGACTGGATTCGCTCGATTAACTGTATCGATATTAATGATGTAGGGATAGCCGGATTCTTGCTGTAATTTAGAAATTTCTGTTTCTAACTCACGCGCTTGAATTTTCTTTTTACGGATTCTTGGATTATCTACTAAAGCTTGATAATTCTCACTTATATCAAAGTATGAAAAAGGGAGACCGTACTCTTTTTCGATGTCATAAGGGCTAAAAAGATACATTGGTTGATTGTTTTTTACCAACTCATAAAATTTATCAGGCACTACAATTCCTAGAGAGAGAGTTTTGACACGGATTTTTTCATCGGCATTTTCTTTTTTACACGATAAGAAAGCTAAGATATCTGGATGGAAAACATTTAGGTAAACTACACCTGCCCCATTCCTCTGCCCTAACTGATTGGAATAAGAAAACGAGTCTTCTAACAATTTCATGACAGGAACGACACCTGAAGAAGCATTTTCAATCGCTTTAATAGGGTCGCCCGCTGCTCGAATATTAGACAAATTAACGCCAACTCCGCCTCCTTTTCTTGAAAGTTGCAAAGCTGAGTTAATGGCTCGACCAATCGACAGCATGGAATCATCAACATCTAACAAGAAGCATGACACCATTTCACCTCGACGCTTTTTACCTGCATTTAAGAAAGTAGGTGTAGCGGGTTGATAGCGTTGCGAAATTAATTCTTCAGCAATAGCCATAGCCAATTGTCGGTCTCCATCTGCTAAATACAAGGCATTCATAGCCACTCGATCTATGAACCCTTCCAGATATTGACGACCATCATTTGATTTTAAAGCATATTGATTGAAAAATTTGTAAGCAGCCATAAAAGATTTAAAGTTAAAATTCTTAGCTTGTAAGAAGTCATATAGTTTCTTGATAAAAGCATAAGGATCTTTATCATTTACATCAGCTTCTAAATATTTATTGATGAGGTCTTCTTCTAAGTAATCATTCTCCAATAAATAATTTAAGCGATCCTCTAAAGACGCAAACTTTGGACTATTGGCTTCAATTTCTTCTTGGTAATAAGCTTCCAATGCCTTTTGATCTTTATAAAGAGGAATAGCTCCATCTTCCGGTATATTCAATTGATTATTCCATTGGAAATAGCTTTTTTTCTTTAATGATTGTCTCTCAGTCATTCAGCATTACCTCCTTAATATATGAAACATCTGACTCGTTTCCTTGGAATTCAAACTTATGAATTAAAGGAATTTGATAGTCACGACTAATGTCTTTAGCAGTAAAACAAAATAATTGGGCGAAATTCAAATTACCACCACCTACTACTCCGCGACAATTTTGTCGATTAACTTCATTTTCAAAAAAATCATCCACTAAGTCTCTTACCACTTCTTGATAAGTGGGAACAATCAATAAATAGGGCTGATTGACTATCATGTCACATGTAAGATCGTCCAATTCTAATTGGTAATCAGCTGATAGTTTTTCAACAAAACGACGGGTTTGACCTGTTAAGCTAATAAAGACAATCGCTAACATTGACTGAGTAGCCTCTCAATTACATCCGGTTGGAAACCAACAACAGGAGCTGATTGCCCGATGAGAACAACTGGCAAACTCTGACAATTGAGTTCTCTTACTTCTTCTAAGTAACTTTCGTCTTCGACATTTTTTTCTAAATAGTTAAGACCTTTGCTATCTAAATATCTTTTTAAGAAAACGCACTGTCCGCAACCCGTTTTACTATATAATGTGATTTTTTCCATAAAATGCTCCTCCTCGACAAAAAACGGCTTTCCCTTCCCAGGAAAGCCGATGGTAAAATCAAAAGAAAGCAAAGCATAGGTGTACCTATACTCACTACTAAAGAATATTTCCAAAGATCACTAAACCCTGAGAAGTGATAAGTGTAATAAATAACCTGGCGATCTGACTTATGAGCGAGCTCAAATACAGTAGCATAGGGACTGTGTAGGATTCTAACCTGCTTCCCCAGAATTATTTACATTTTGTCTATATATTGTGTCTTAAAGTTAGATTAACACAAGATGTTGGGTTAGACAAGAGCAATTATCGAAATAATACAAATCAATTAAAAGCAAAAATAATAGCCTAGTTAATCACAGTTAAACTGTGATTAACTAGGCTAGTTTAGTTTCCTGGCGGGAACGTGTGAGAATCGAACTCACCCAAGACGCTCTTAACGCCTCATACTGGTTTTGAAGACCAGAGGGCACACCAGAACCCATCCGCTCCCAATTAAAATCTTTAAAGAAGACTCTTATAATATTAACAATATTTAAAGGAAAACGCAAGTGCTTTTATGAGTCTATTAAGAAACATTCTTTAAGCAAAAGGGGGGCTGTATCATAAGTCCATTTTTGCTATAACCTTTAAAATAAGACCCGAGATAAAATGTCCACGCATTTTGTCTCGGGTCTTTATTTTTTCTTGTTCTTGGATATATAACACCAGTTTATTGATATTGTATGCCAGTAATGCAATGCCTAATTCAATTTTCACCTT